>JBOGIX010000665.1:0-7697 GCA_050744685.1 Vicinamibacterales bacterium
GCTCGGGACGACCCCTGAGCTGGTCGAAAGGGTCGCTGCTCGCGGTTCCGTCCCCCGAATGCCGAACCCGCGAACCCCGAGTTCCGGGCCCCGAGTTCCGAGTTCCGAGCCCCGGGTTCCGAGTTCCGATTTTTCAGCCAAACCGCCCCGTAACATAATCCTCCGTCAGCTTCTCTTGAGGATCCGTGAACATCCGTTCGGTTGCGCCGTATTCGACGAGGCGTCCGAGCCAGAAGAAGGCGGTGCGATCCGAGACGCGGGCGGCCTGCTGCATGTTGTGCGTCACGATCACGATCGTGTAGCGGGCCTTGAGCTGATAGATCAGCTCCTCGATGTGCTGGGTGGCGATCGGGTCGAGCGCCGACGCGGGCTCGTCCATCAGGAGAATGTCGGGCCTCACGGCCAGCGCACGGGCGATGCAGAGCCGCTGCTGCTGGCCGCCCGACAGCGCCAGGGCGGAGTCCTGCAGCCGGTCCTTTACCTCGTCCCAGATCGCCGCCGAGCGCAGGCTCTCCTCGACACGTTCGGTGAGCTCGTTCCTGTTCTGCGCCAGCCCGTTGATGCGCACGCCGTAGGCGACGTTCTCGAAGATCGACTTCGGAAAGGGATTCGACGTCTGGAACACCATCCCTACCCGCCGTCGCAGCGCGACGACGTCGGTGCCCGGGGCGTAGACGTCCTTCCCCTCGATGATGACCTTTCCCTCGACGCGGGTGCCGGCGATGATGTCGTTCATCCGGTTGAGCGTGCGGAGGAACGTGCTCTTGCCGCATCCCGACGGGCCGATGAAGGCGGTGACGAGGTTGCCCGGAATCTGGATCGAGATGTCTTCGAGCGCACGCTTGGCGCCATAGAAGAAGTTCAGCCGCTCGACCTCGATGACCGCGCGCGCGGGCGCCGGCTCGCCTGTGCTCGGGCGAGCAGGGGCCGGAACGGGGGGGCGGGTAGTCTGCAAGAGATTCATGCTCGACAGATCGACGGTATCGCGAGCCGATTTCCCGTGAATTTCGCCGATGTAAATTCTGCGTAACGTGCGTGCGACCTTCACCGCCGCCCGGCGCCGCGCCGTCGCGCGTGCGCCTACTCGGGCCTGGCCACAGCTGTCGCTTCCGACTCCGCGAGGAACGCGCCGATCTGGCGGCGCAGTTCATCCTGGATCACGTCCACCTTGCGCCGCGCATCGAGCATGCGGAACGAGAACTCGTCGGCCATCGAGGCGTACTCGCGCAGCAGCGCCCGCTGGTAGGCGCGGAAACTCTCGTAAATGTCGTCGGCGAGCTTCAGATCCATGCCCGATTCCCAATAGTCCATGCCACGCGACTGGAGCACGCGTCTGATGAGCGTTTTCTCGTCGATCTTCAGATAGAAGATCAGGTGCGGGGCGATGGCGAACCCATAGAGGTTGCGGATCCAGGTGCGATCGACGCCGCGCACGCCGGCCCGCGCCATTGCCGTGTAGATGTAACGGTCCGCCAGGATGATGAACCCCGCCTTGAGCGCCGGGATGATCTCTTTCTCGAGGCGATCGGCGAAATCGGTGGCATAGAGCAGCACGAACGTCAGCTTGTTGAGCGTGTTGCTGGATTTGGCCAGGTCGATCGTCGGCTGCATCAGCTCGGACCTGGTCCACCCGGTCTCGATCACGCCGTAGCCCTGCACCTCGAGCCACTCGCGCAGCAGGCGGATCTGTGTGGAGCGGCCGACCCCGTCGGTGCCTTCGATGGCGATGATCTTTCCCGGGTAGCCGTCTATCGGCAGATAGGGAATGCCGTAGCCGTAGTAGCTGCCCGGGCGGGCGCCTCCGGCGGCGCCTTCGTCAGGCGAGCTCGTCGAGCTGTTCGTCATTGGGCTCAATCTCCAGGTGGTGCGACACGAGTTTGCGGAAAACGCGCTGCTGTTCCGTGATGCTGCCCGAGGCGTTGACCACCTCCAGGCCGAACTCGTCGACCAGGCGGTCGTACTCGCCGAGTACCCGCCCCTGGAACATCGTGAAGCTCTCGACGAGCGAGCTGCTCCAGCCGAGGTCCATGCCCGCCTCGTAGAACTTCAGCTTGACGCGGCGCGCCAGGAGGCGGTCCGTCGAAACTTCGATCGGCACGCGGAAGTACACCGCGAGGTCCGGCTTCACGGCAAAGCTGTACAACTCCCGCACCCATCGCCGATCGACGCCGCGCGTCGCGTCGCGCGCAAACGCGGTATAGGCGTAGCGGTCCGCGAGCACGATCATGCCCGCCTTGAGCGGCGGGATGATGTTGTAGAGCAGCCGGTCCGCGAAATCGGTGGCGTGCAGCAGGCTGAACGTCATCGGCGTGAGCGCGTTCTTCTTCTTGCCGGTCTTGGTCGCCGCCTTGACCAGGGCCGACGAGTTCCACTCGGTGACGAACACGGGATGGCCGGCGTTGCTAAGCCATTTCGCCAGCAGTCCGAGCTGCGTCGTTTTTCCCGATCCGTCGATACCCTCGACGACGAACAGCTTTCCCGGCAACTGATGGGGTGTGGTCAGATTCGTGAGCATGAGCGGAGAGTCCCTTGTAGTCGCTGCCAGCCACTTCGAACCGGATCGGTTTACCCAGCACCTGTTCGAGCGGCGCGACGTGGCGGTGCGCGGCCCACAGCTCGAGTTCGGCGTCGCCGCTGGCGCGCAGGCGTGCGAGGTAGTCGTCGCCCCGCGGGTACAGGTCGATGCCGGCGAGCGCCTGTGAGTGGCTGCGGTCGAGACCCTCGGCGAGCCGGACCATCGCCGCGAGCGCCTTCACGGCCTTGCGCGTGCTCCCGCCGAGATCGCCGTACCCTTCGTGGGATTTCTTGGGCGTGGCCTGGCGGTGGTAACGCGCGATGAGCGCGATGATTTCGATCTCGACCGGATCGAAGCCGCGGAGGTCGCCGTTCTTGATCAGGTAGTAGGAGTGGCGATGATGGCGCTCGTAGCTGATGTGCACGCCGACGTCGTGCAGCAGCGCGCCGTATTCGAGCCAGCTGCGCTCGCGATCGCTCAGCCCGTGCACGCTGCGCGTCTGATCGAAGATCGCCAGCGCGAGCCTGGTCACCTGCTGCGCGTGCTCCGACCAGTAGCCGCAGCGCTCGCCGAGCTCGATCACGCTGCGGCGGCGCACGTCGGGATACCTGTCCACCTTGCGGATGCGCGCGCTGTTGCGGCGGATGTAGTCGAGCACCAGCCCTTCGCGCAGGGCGAGATCGCAGAGCGTGAACTCCTCGGCGCCGAGGCGGCGGACGATCGTATCGAGCAGCACGGAGCCTGCAACCGAGAGGTCGGCACGCCGCGGGTCGAGCCCCGGCACCGCGAGCCGTTCTTCGAGGGTCAGGCTGGTGAGCCGCTTGCGCAGCCTGTGCAGCGCCTTGCTGCTGACGCGCCGGTTGCGGAGGTCGTCGATGGGGGCGCCCCCATCCGCCGAGGCCAGCGCCCCGAGGCTCAGGATCGTGCCCGACGTGCCGATCACGCGTTCGAAGCCGCGCGTGGTCACCTGATCGAGATAGGCACCCAACTCGCGATTGAGGTGCTTCACGAGCCGCCGCTCGTCTCCTCCCGACAGCGGATCGGACTTCACGAACCGTTCGGTCAGTCGAATCACGCCCACCTTGAAGCTCTTGCCAAGTGAGAGGTGCGTGGCCGGCCCCAGCGTGACCTCGACGCTGCCGCCGCCGATATCGATGACCACGCCGGTGGAACCGCCGATGTCCACGCCGTAGCCGGCGGCGAGATGGATGAGCCGCGCTTCTTCCGTGCCCGAGATGACCTTGATCTTGATGCCGGTCTGCCTGTCGACCTCGGCAATGAAGTCACCGCCGTTCTCGGCCTCGCGGGTGGCGCTGGTCGCGGCGGCGATGACCTCGTCCACCTTGTGCGATTCGGCAAGGCGGCGGAACTTCGCGAGCGTCTGGAGCGCGGCGCCCATGGCGGTCGGCGTCAGGCTGCGGCCGCCCAGGCCGCCCGCCCCGAGCCGGACCATATCCTTTTCCCGATCGATGATCTCGAACGACAGGTCGGGCCGGACTTTCACCACGATCATATGGATCGAGTTCGTGCCGATGTCGATGGCCGCTATGCGCATGCAGGCGGAGAGGTGGGCAGGGTGGGGTGCAGGGTCGGGCCCAACTGGATTGTCACACCGGCGTTATATACTGGCTGAACTGTCAGATCCGGCCATGCCACACATAGATCGAGATGGTCGCCATCCTACCACGGTCCGACCGCAAGCCCCTGTAACGACGGCGTTACTCGTACGCCGGGCGCGCGAGCTGGAGCGCCACCTCCCGACGGCGATCGCCGGCGACGACACCGGCGTACACCAGGCCAGGGTCGCGTCCCGGCGTCTCCGCGAGGCCGTCCCGGTACTGGCGGCGGGCATGAAGCGGGGCCGCAAGGCGCAGCGGAAGATCCGGCGCGTGACGCGCGCCCTCGGCACGGTTCGCGAGATGGACGTGACCATGCAGATTCTGGACGAGCTCGCCCGTCGCCCGGATATCTCACGCAACGCCCTCGAAGACGTGCGTGCCCACGTGCTGGCGGAACGCGACCGCCGGCACGAGGCCATGATCGAGCGGCTGAAGCGGGTGGATACGCCCAAACTCAACCGCCGACTCGACCAGGTGGCCTCCGCGCTTGCGGAGGGCACAACCGCCTGGCGCGAGGTGCTCTCGGTGCGATTGGGCCGCCGCGCCGCGCGCTTCGAGCGGGCGATCGAGAAGGCGGGACAGATGTACGCGCCGGAGCGTCTGCACGCGGTCAGGATCGCCACCAAAAAACTCAGGTACGCGCTCGAGCTGGCGGCGGATTCCGGCCTGCCCGCCGCACGCCCGCTGATCGCCACGCTCAAGCGCGCGCAGACGACGCTCGGGCGGCTGCACGACCTGCACGTGATTCAGGGGCATGTGGCGGAGGTGCAGGCGCACCCCACCTCGCGTCAGGAGGGCACGAACCACCGGGGTCTCGAGGCGATCAATCGCACGCTGGAAGAGGAATGCCGGCACCTGCACGCGCGCTATATAAAGCACGCGCCCGCCCTGCTCGAGGTTGCCGGAAAGACCCGATCGACGGTGCTCGTGCAGCTGGCGGTCCCCTCCCGACGGAGAGCGCCTCTGAAGATGATTCGCACGGCCGCCGAGCGTCCCGCGGCGAAAGAGGCGTAGTCGCGTGGCCACGCTCGAGCTGTACCTCATTCGACACGGGCTCGCTGCCGCACGGGGGCCCGAGTATCCAGACGACTCCAAGCGTCCGCTCACGAGCCGCGGCATCGCCGCGTTGCGCCGTGAAGCGAAGGGGCTGCAGGCGCTCGGCGTCGCCTTCGACCTCGTCATCAGCAGCCCGCTGACGCGAACGAAGCAGACGGCAGACGTGATCGCCGAGGGTGTGGACGGGAAGCCGGCCGTGACCACCAGCGATGCGCTCGCGCCGGCAGGAACACCGGCCGCGGTGATGCAGGAGATCGGCAAGCACCATCGCAAGGCGCGCATCGCGCTCGTAGGGCACGAGCCGAACATCGGCGAGCTCGCCGCGCGCCTCATCGGCGCCCGCGGCGCGATCCCGTTCAAGAAGGGGGCGGTCTGCCGGATCGATTTCGAAGTGCTGCCGCCGAAGGGGGTCGGCGAGCTGCGCTGGCTGCTGCCGCCGCGCGTGCTCAGGAAGCTGGGGTAATCGTCAGTTTCCAGTTGCCAGTTTTCAGTGTCCAGTGGTCTGTTCGTAGTGACCGGTTGCCAGTTACGACCAGTTCCTCAGTTCCGCAGTTCCGCAGTTCCGTTCACCCCATCAACTCATTCCGCACTCTCTTGCCCGTTTCGCGCGCCGCGTCGGTGTCGAAGCCGTCCGCGCCGTAGGTGACATGTCCGATGCGTCGATAGAGCACCATCAGGCCATGATCGTCCACGACCGCGGGATCGTCGGCGACTTCGAGCGCGTGACGGAGCTCGTGGGCGATCACGCTGATCATCTGATCGCCCGGCAGCGTCGCGCGCACCTGCACGCGCAGGTAGCGCTGCGCGCCGGCCACTGCCTGCAGCAGGATGCGTCCCGCGATCTCCGGCGCCAGGGTGTTCGACGGCTCCACGTACACGATCACATTCGTTTGATGCAGCGCCGTGACGAGATCGGCGAACGTACGTGAACGCCGGACGCCGTCCGACAGGAGCTTCGTGATCCGCATATTCCCCGAGCGGACGCGGCGTTCCGCCGATGCCAGCATGGCGTCTGCCGAGAGCGGACGTGCGACAACAGCGATCGGCCGGTCGATGGCCGGCGCCGGGGGCGCGGCACCCGGGCCGCCGGCGAGCATGAGCGTGAGCGACAAGATCATGGGACCCTCCAGAACACTCGTTCTGCGGACCCCTCATCCAGTGGTGCAGGTCGCCGGCCTCCACACCGCGCGACTCGAACGCTTAGACGGGCATGCGAGCGGTAAGTTTATGTCTCGAGAAAAACAGTGGGGATGGCGGGTGGGACGAAAAATACCAGCGTCCTTCTCGGTACTCGGTACTCGGGGCTCGGGGCTCGGCGCTCGGCGCTCGGGGGGAATCGTGAGTGCCTTAAGGTCCGGGTGAGCGTCTTCCAAACTATCTGACTCGGGGAGCCCGTGGAACGGGGCAACGTGGCGAGCCCCCGAGGCCCGAGGTCCGAGGCCCGAGCCCCGATTTTAGACCGTGACGCCGCTTTCGATCCGTCCGCCCTTCGGCACGATGATGATGCCGTTGCGGATGTAGTAGCCGTCGCCGTCCGCGTCCTGGATGCCTTGCGCGTTGAGGAGCCGCACGCCGTCGCCGATGCGCGCGTTCTTGTCCACGATCACCCGATCGAGGACGACGTCGCGGCCGATGCCGAGGGGGATCTGGTGCGCGGCGGTCTCCTCTTCATAGAAGTCCGCGCCGAGCAGGACCGATCTTGTGATCGTCGTGCCGGGAGAGATGTGCGATCGGATGCCGATGACCGACTCGCGCACGGTGCACGCGTCGAGGTAGCAGCCTTCGGCGACGATCGAGGCGTCGATGGAGCACTCGTGCGCCCGCGTGCCGGGGATGAAACGGGGATGCGTGTAGATCGGACGGCGCGGATGAAAGAAGTTGAAGGGGGCGCCGCGCTTCGTCAGTTGGATGTTGGCGTCGTAGAACGCCTCGATCGTGCCGACGTCGGCCCAGTAGCCGCGGAAGATGTAGGGGCGCACGCGATGCGTGCCGAGGGACTTGGGAATGATCTCCTTGCCGAAATCGATGCCCGGCTGCTGGAGGATCTCGAGCAGCACCTCGCGCGTGAAGACGTAGATGCCCATCGAGGCCACGAACGGCTTCTCCGCGGTCGTGCCGCCGGCGGTGGAACCGCGTGGCGTGCTGCTGCCCATTTCCCGGAGGCGCGCTTCCTTCGGCTTTTCCTCGAACCCGGTGATCTGGCCTTCAAAGCCGAACAGGAAAATCCCCATCTGCGTCGCATCGTCGAGGCCGACGGGCTGCGCGGCGATGGTGATGTCGGCGCGGCTCTCGATGTGCGAGTCGATCAGCTCGCAGAAATCCATGCGATACAGGTGGTCGCCTGCGAGGATCAGATAGTGGTCGGCATCGTAGCCGGCGAAGTGGCGCATGGCCTGGCGCACGGCATCGGCGGTACCCTGGAACCAGTCCGAGCTCTCGGGTGTCTGCTCCGCGGCCAGCACTTCGACGAACCCGTCGGAGAACATGTCGAGGTGATAGGTCTGCGC
>JBOGIX010000666.1:0-4142 GCA_050744685.1 Vicinamibacterales bacterium
GAAGAGGCCCGCGACGATCGCCAGCGCCGCGCCGGCGACTGCGGTCGGCTCGCCGTGCAACGTGGCAACGGCCCGCGCAACGATCGCGGTTCCGCCGACGAGCCTCATGAGGAAGAGACCCACGCCCGGCCAGCCGCGAGCGAAGGTCGAGAAGAGCCGGCGCACAACACCCCCACGCGAGCGTACGGGGATCGACCCGGTGCGCGGAACCCCCGAAAGAGGCACAGCCGTACCCTTTCGGGTGGCTGGAAGCAATCTCATAAACAGCGCGAACGAGCGGCAGCGAGTGAGCCTGGCGGGCCGCCTTCTCGCTGCGTGCGACGGCGCCAAGGCGGAGCGGGACCCGCCGAAACAGCCTACGCGCTTGCCCGCCGTAGCCTTGGCGAAGGCGGGAGCGAGCCAGTAGGAGTCCGAGGGGCGAAGCCCCTCGGACTCATTCGATGATTCCGCGCTTGACGCCGATGATCGCCGCGTGGGTGCGGTCGTTGGCCCCGAGCTTCGACAGGATGTTCTTGACCCGGCCTTTGATCGTGTCTTCGGTCACCGAGAGCCGATTGGCGATCTGCTTGTTGGCGTTCCCGGCAGCAATCAGCCGCAGGACTTCGACTTCGGCCGGCGTCAGCGACTCGTCCGTCGCGTGCTCGGCGAGCTGAAACGACGCCTCGGCCGACAGCGCCCTTTTGCCGCTGTGAATGCTGCGAATCGTCTCGAGCAGCTCCCGGTCGACCGACGTCTTGAGCAGATACGCCCGGGCCCCCGCCTGCAGGGCGCGCAGCACCTGGACGTCGCCCACGTAGGTCGTGAGGACGATGATGCGCGCGTCGGGGAATTCGCCGCGAATGGCGATAGTCGCTTCGAGCCCATTCATCTCCGGCATCTGCAGGTCCATCAGCGTCACGTCGGGTCGATGGGTGCGAAATTGCCGGATGGCCTCGCGGCCGTTCCCGCCTTCGGCGACGAGCTGTATGTCCGGCTGGGTGGCGAGCAGCGCCGCTACGCCATTGCGGAACAGCGGGTGGTCGTCGACCGTCAGCACGCGAATGAGCGGTGAATCACTCATACAGCCGCCGGCTTCGCGTATGCGACCGACGCAGGAATCGTCAGCTCCGCTTCGGTGCCGGCGTCGAGCTCGCTCCAGACCGACAGCGAGCCGCCGACCAGTTTCGCGCGCTCGTGCATGCCAGCCATGCCGTAGTGCCCGTTGTAGGTTCGTCCACCATCCGCCTCGGCGTCGATGCCCTTCCCGTCGTCGCGCACGCGCAGCCGGAAGCGGCGCTGATCGTAGCGGACTTCCACTTCGATCCGCGACGCGCGCGCATGGCGGAAAGCGTTGCGCAGCGCCTCGCCGGCGATGCGATAGACCTCGTCGTGCACGATCGGCGGCAGATCCCGAGGCGTGCCTTCCACGTGAACATGGAATACCGGCTGGCCCTGACTGCCGTCATCGGTGGAGAGCGTTTCCGCCAGCGTGGCGATCGCCACGGCGATGTCGTTCGTCGCAATCGCAGACGAACGCAGCCCCTGCACGGCATCGCGGCCCTCGACGATCGCCTGACGCGCCTGATCGATGGCGTTCTCGAGCGTCGCTCGCGCGTCCGCGGGTCGATCCGGCAGCATGTAGGCCACAGCGCGAAAGCGCAGCACCGCGCCTTGAAAGCTTTGAAGCAACGTATCGTGCAGCTCGCGCGCGATGCGCGATCGCTCGGCGAGACGCTCTCCGAAGCGGACGTCGAGTTGCTGCGCGACCTGCCGGAGGCGCATGCGATAGCCGCCCCAGATGCCGCCGGCCACCAGGAGGCCGATGGCGGCCCAGAACGATCCCATCTGCGACCATGCAGGCGCGATCGTGAACGGGAGTGCAGCCTCGGCGCTGTTCCAGACGCCTTCGCTGTTGGACGCCATCACCCGAAATCGATACGTGCCCGGACCGAGGTTGGTGAACACGGCCTGCCGCTCGGCCACCGGCTCGCTCCAGTCGCGATCGAATCCATCGAGGCGGTAGCGAAACCGCACGCGATCCGGCACGGACAGACTCAAGGCGGCAAACCCAAACGTGATGCGGTTCGGCCGAGGAGGTATGGTCATCGCCCCCGTCTGCTCTTTGCTTGACGAGCTCGCATCTGCTCGCTGGATGGGACTGCCATCGGCTGAGACGTCCTCCACCTGGACGAGTGCGGGCGCGGTGCCGGCGGCCACACGACGCGAGTCGGCCATCACGAGCCCGCCGTTGGTCGACAGCCAGACCCGTCCACGCGAATCGGCCGTCAGGATCCGGTGTCGCTTGATCGCCTCCGTGTCGGGCAGACCGTCCGCCGCGCTGAACTCCCGCACGCCACCGGCACCGAGCGTGCCGCGCAGCAGCTTCTCACGGTCGACGCGGAGCACGTGATCGGTCGCGGCAATCCAGAGGCCGCCGTCGCGGTCTTCGGCCAGACCGAGGACCGACGCGCGCAGCAGTGCTGGCACGCCCGGGAGCGATTGCATTCGGCCATCGTGCATCACCGCGAGGCCGGCGGCCGTTCCTATCCACACGTTGCGTGCCGAATCCTCTAACAGCGTGTTGACGTCGTTCGACGGCAGACCGTCCGCGGTCGAGTAGCGCTGCCATCCATCCGGCGACTTCACGCTCACGCCGTTCGGCGTCGCAAACCAGACGGCGCCGTCCGCCGCATCGAGAACGGCCGCGACGGTGTTGGAGGCGAGTCCGTCCTTCGTCGTGTAGGTGGTGAAGGCGCCATCCTTGAGGCGGCTCGCGCCGCGACTGAGCGTTCCGGCCCACACCGCACCATCTCGCGCGCGGTGGACGGCGAACACCTGGTTCTGCACGAGGCCGTCACGTTCCGTGAACGTCTCGGTCAGAAACGTGTCACCGGACGCGCGTACGCGCGTGATCCCGCCGCGCTGCCTGCCGACCAGAACCGCGTCGCCATCTCCCGCGATCGAGTAGATCACATCGTCGCCGAGCGAGGCGACAGCGCCGACGTGTCCATCGCGAAACCAGTACAGGCCGCCGCTCGCGGGCGCAAACCAGACGCGATTGCCGGCGTCGCTGAACACGGGGCCGATACCACCGGCCATGACGCGGTCGACGCTCGCGTACGAGGTGAAGGCGCCATCGCGCCAGCGTTCGATGCCGCTCGTGTCGCCGACCCACAGGTTGCCTTCGCGATCCTCGAACAAGGCCGTCACGGCCGCGGACGACTCGCGTCGCTCGAGCGACACCGCGCCGTGCGAGTCGATGCGAACGAGTCCGTCGGAGGTGCCAACCCACACGTTGGCGTCGTGATCCTTGACCATCGCCAGCGCTCGCGCACGAGCAGCCTCGTGCGTCGCCGCGCGCGTCACGCTGCCGCCGTCCCACCGGAAGATGCCGTTGTCGGTGCCAATCCAGAGCCCGTTACGCTCGTCCGGGATCAGGCAGTTGATCTGATTCAGAGGGAGATCGGCGACCGGAGCGGCATGACCACGCTGCACGCGGACGAGTCCCGCATTGCGCGTCCCGAGCCAGATGTCGCCGTCCGGCGTCTGCGCGATCGCCGTGACGAACGGCCGGGGGAGCGCCGCGCGCGCGAGCACGGTGTCGACGTGCCCGGCACGCCACACGAGCAGGCCGAAGCGCCTGTCGGCGATGAGAATCGCGCCGTCGTTCCCCAAGGCCATGGCGCCAACCTGCGGTTCGGGCGGTCCTGGAATGTTCAGGGCATTCTCGAAGACGCCGTTGCGAAGGCGCATCAACGTGGCGCGCCGCAGCCAGGTCCACAGTCCTCCTTCGGGATCTGGCACGACGCTCAGCGCCGCGGTGTCAGTCGTTGCCGTCGGTTGGAGCGGTTCAAAGAGGCGGAAGCGCAGCCCGTCGAAGCGCACAATTCCCTTCTCGGCCGCGATCCACAAGTAGCCGTCGCGAGTCTGCGTGATGCCATATACGGGACCGGCGACAAATCCGCGGCTTCTCCCCCAGCGATCGCGGATGTATTGCGAGAGCGCGCGGTCCGGATCCATGGCGCGAACGGCGATCGGCCAGATCGCGATCATGACAAACAGGATCGCGAAACGGCAGAAGCTCACGCTGGAAGCCATCTCATAAACCTGTCGTTCGTGCCAAGGTGCGAGCGAGCATGGCGAGCGAGCCACGCGAACGGAGC
>JBOGIX010000667.1:0-3199 GCA_050744685.1 Vicinamibacterales bacterium
AGCCCATCCTGTTCGATCGCGACGAGCCGGTGCGGGAGGACACGACGCCGGATACGCTGGCCGCGCTGAAACCGGCGTTCAAGAAGGACGGCACGGTGACCGCCGGCAACGCGCCTGGCGTGAACGACGGCGCCGCCGCCGTGGTGATCATGTCCTCGGACAAGGCACGCGAGCTCGGCCTGCGCCCCCTCGTGCGCGTCGTCGGTCAGGCGACCAGCGGCCTCGCGCCGAAGCTCGTGATGATGACGCCGGTCGAGGCCGTGCGGCGCGTCGCCTCGAAGGTTGGCTGGCCGCTCGAAGAGGTCGATCTCTTCGAGATCAACGAGGCGTTCTCGGTACAGGCGGTGGCGATCATGCGCGAGCTCGGGATCGATCCCGCGAAGGTCAACGTCCAGGGCGGCGCAGTCGCGCTCGGCCACGCCATCGGCAGCAGCGGCGCGAGGGTCCTGACGACGCTGATCTATGCGATGGAGCGGCGGAACGCGCGCCGGGGCATCGCCGCCCTCTGCCTCGGCGGCGGCAACGGCGTGGCCCTGGCTGTGGAACGCGGCTGATCCGGTCGCTTTCCTTCCCCAGGCCCGCGCAGATCTTCCGCATTCCGATCGAGAAGCTGCTTCCGCCTTACTCGAACTTCAGACCTTTCCAGGGCGACACGCACACGGATGTCGGAAGAAGCAGGCGGGATCGGTGGAACCCTGAACCCTCTTGAACCGTGAACCCCACGGAACCTTGGCCCCTGAACCCTGCACCCTGAACCATGCGATCATCGAAACGTCATGCCCATCAACCGAATCGGCGTCGTCGGCGCCGGCACCATGGGGAACGGGATCGCGCAGGTGTTCGCGCAGGCGGGGTTCGAGGTTCGCGTGATCGACGCCGCGCCCGCGGCGCTCGAGCGCGCGCTCGCCGGCATCGAGAAGAGCCTGGGCAAGTTCGTGGAGAAAGGCAAACTGCCCGCGGGCGATCGCGACGCCACGCTCGCCCGCCTCTCGGCGGCCACGAGCGTCGACGCGTTGTCGGACGTGGACTACGTCGTGGAAGCGATCTTCGAAGACGCCGAGGCGAAGCGCGGACTCTTCGCACGGCTCGATCAGATCACCAAGCCGGACGTCATTCTCGCCTCCAACACATCGTCTATTTCAATTACGCTGCTGGGCGCAGCGACCACCCGGCCCGAAAAAGTGCTCGGCATGCACTTCATGAACCCGGTACCTCTCATGACGCTCGTCGAGCTCATTCGCGGGCAGTCGACGTCGCCCGAGTCGATGATGACGGCGACCGAACTGTGCATGCGGTTGAACAAGACGGCTGTGGAGGCCGCCGACTATCCCGGGTTCATCGCCAACCGGATCCTGATGCCGATGATCAACGAAGCGATCTACGCGCTGATGGAAGGGGTCGGCACGGCGGAGGCGATCGACACGGTGATGAAGCTCGGCATGAACCATCCGATGGGCCCGCTGACCCTCGCGGACTTCATCGGCCTCGACGTCTGCCTCGCCATCATGGGCGTGCTGCACGACGGCCTGGGCGATCCGAAATACCGGCCGTGCCCGCTGCTGCGCCGCATGGTCGCGGCGGGTCACCTGGGGCGCAAGACGGGACGGGGATTCTACAGCTATTGACGTAGTTTCCAGTTGTCAGTCACCAGTTTCCAGCCATCAATCATTCAGGTTGCCAGTCAGTGGAACACAAGAAACTGGAAACCATCAATCCAGGAACCGACAACTGGAAACTGGAAACTGGAAACTGAAAACTGGCAGCTTCGAACACATGCCTTCACCAATCGGCCACGCGCTCGGGGGCGCCGCGGCGGGCCTCGCCGTCGCGAGTATGCCGGGCATCATCTGGCAGCGAGTCGCGTTCTTTGCGGTTCTGGGCATGCTGCCCGACATCGACCTGCTCTTTGGCGGACACAGAGGACCGACGCACAGCCTCGGCACCTCGCTCATCGCCGGCCTCACGCTGCTGGCGTTCACGCGCAATCCCCGGTTGAGCCTGGCGTCGGCCGCCGCGTACGGGTCGCACACGCTGCTCGACTGGCTCGGGTCCGACAGCTCGCCGCCGATCGGCGTCATGGCGCTCTGGCCGATCACCCGCGAGTACTACGAATCCAGCGTGCACGTGTTTTATGCGGTGTCGCGCCGCTACTGGATGCCCGGATTCGTGGCCCACAACGTGCGCGCGCTGGCGTGGGAGCTCGTGGTCCTCGTTCCAGCGCTCGCGGTCGTGCTGGCCGGCACGCGCCTCGTCGCATCGCGAACGCCCCCGCGCGCGAACCACTGACGCCCGGCGCCGCAGAAACTGCGTTCCGGAAGCTTCGAACGCACAGCAGTTTCGACCATGTCGACGCCGCAGAGGCGAAAGTCCTCATGATAGCTTAAGTTATTGCAGTCTAGGCATTTATTATGACGACATGCACACTTTTGCGCTTGACTTTCACCTCGGCACGAACCTAGAATTCTCCCGCGCCAGGGTCCCTCCACCGCTTCGCCCGTCGTCGGGGTGGCGGTGGAGGTTCTGCGGCGCTTTGTCGGCGTGACCTGCCGTGTCACTCCCCTGTCGCAGACTGGGGGTAGTCCGAGGGGCGAAGCTCCTCGGACCTAAGAACGTGCCGCGCGGCCGCCGCCCGGCGCCAGAGATCAACGCCTAGCAGACCTGTCAGGAGCGTTATGCCGCCAGTAGAAGATCGCAACGATCGCGAGCGTGCCAGGGCCGTCGAGATGGCCGTGGGCCAGATCGAGAAACAGTTCGGAAAGGGCTCCATCATGCGCCTGGGGCAGAAGGACGCCATCACGGCCATCCCGGCCATCTCCACCGGCGCCGTCAGCCTCGACTACGCGCTCGGAATCGGCGGCGTCCCCCGCGGGCGCGTGGTCGAGGTCTACGGGCCGGAATCGTCCGGCAAGACCACGCTCACGCTGCAGATCATCGCCGAAGCCCAGAAACTCGGCGGCATGGCCGCCTTCGTCGACGCCGAGCACGCACTCGACGCACAGTACGCGAAGAAGCTGGGGGTCGATCTCGACAACCTGCTCGTGTCGCAGCCGGACAACGGCGAACAGGCGCTCGAGATCGTCGAGGTCCTCGTCCGCTCCGGCGGCGTCGACGTCGTGGTCGTCGACTCGGTAGCGGCGCTGGTGCCGCGGGCCGAAATCGACGGCGAGATGGGCGAGGCGCAGATGGGGCTGCAGGCGCG
>JBOGIX010000668.1:0-1520 GCA_050744685.1 Vicinamibacterales bacterium
TGCTGTGCCATCGAGATGATGGCCACCGGTGCTGCGCACTACGACCAGGGCCGCTTCGGCATGGAGGTCTTCCGCGCCTCGCCGCGCCAAGCCGACCTCATGGTCGTTGCCGGTCGGGTCAGCCAGAAGATGGCGCCGGTGCTCCGCCGCATCTACGACCAGATGCCCGAGCCCAAGTACGTGATCTCCATGGGCGCGTGTGCGTCGGTCGGCGGCGTGTTCGACAACTACGCCATCGTCCAGGGTGTCGATCAGGTCGTGCCGGTGGACGTGTTCGTGCCCGGCTGCCCGCCGCGGCCCGAGTCGCTCATCTACGGCATCGTTCAGCTCCAGAAGAAGATCGACCAGACCAAGAGCTTCGGTTCGCACGCCTGACACGCAACACCATGCCCGCATTGTCCGAACTGTTTTCCGCCCTTCAGGACGTCGCCTCTGCCGACGGGATGCCGACCGCGTCGGTCCCCCGCGAGCACCTCGTCGAAGCGGCGCAGGTGCTGCGCGACAACGGCTACACGGTCCTGCTCGACATGATTCCGGTCGATCTTCACCCGCGCGAGCCGCGGTTCGAGATCAGCTACCTGCTTCTCAATCCCGGTGGCGGTGGCGCCGCGGCGGCGCGGATGCGCCTCAAGGTCGCCATTCCGGGCACCGACGCCGTGTTGCCGACGTTGTCGCAGGTCTGGTCGTCGGTGAACTGGGCCGAGCGCGAGGCGTTCGATCTCTTCGGCATCCAGATCGACGGGCACCCCGACCTGCGGCGCATCCTGATGCCCGAGGACTGGGACGGCTTCCCGTTGCGGAAGGACTATCCCGTCCAGATCAAGATGCCGGTGAAGACCTACGAACCGCTGCAGCTGACGCCGGAGGAGTTCGTCGCCAACATCGAAGCGGCGAGGGACCGGTCGGATCGCTGATGCAGCGGGTGGATGCGCGCGAAGCGACGCGGGTCGTCGAGGCGACGCTCGACGGCGCGATCGCGCTCCATCAGCGCGTGCGCGGGCTCGATCTGACGCCGGTGGTCGAGGCGGCCGGCGCCGTGGCCGGCGCGTTCGCGGCCGGGGGAAAAGTGCTGGCGTTCGGCAATGGCGGCAGCGCCGCCGACGCGCAGCACCTGGCCACCGAGCTCGTCGGACGCTTCGAGCGGGACCGTTCGGCCATGGCCGTCGTGGCGCTGACCGCCGACTCGAGCGTGCTCACGAGCGTGGCCAACGACGAGACATACGAGCGGGTGTTTGCCCGCCAGGTGGAAGGCCTCGGCCGGGCGGGGGACGTGGCGTTCGGGATCTCGACGAGCGGCGGCTCGCGGAACGTGCTCGTCGCGCTCGAAGCGGCACGCACGCGGCACCTGCGGACGGTAGCGCTGACCGGCCGCGACGGCGGACCGGTCGGACGGGTCGCGGACATTCACATCAACGTGCCGGACGACTCGGCGGCGCGCGTGCAGGAAGTGCACCGCACGCTGATCCACGCAATCTGCCGCATCGTCGAAGCGGCCCTCGATTGATATGCAGGACTTGAAC
>JBOGIX010000669.1:0-3799 GCA_050744685.1 Vicinamibacterales bacterium
CCTCGGAAGATAGCGTGACCGCGTCGACGGCGGCCAACGTGCCAACGACATCCACGGCACGGCGGACGGCGTCCTGGCGGACGGTCTCGACCTGGACGGCCCGTGGGGCGGGCTCGGCGCCGCGCGCCTGCGCCGTTTCGTTCCTGGAACAGCCGGCAGCCAGCGCGAGCGCAGCGAGGACGCCGACGCGCGCCACGGAGGAATGCCGGAGAGTAGAGAAGACGCGCAAAGACAGTGCGGGCGCGCGCGCGGACAATTGGCCAGTCATGAGCATAGGGAGCGCAACCAGGGAACAGATCGAGGAAGTATACGATCCGTTCCCATCGGCGCGGCCGATCAAGGAGCCACGTTCACGCCGCCGTGCAGGATCCGCACGACCGGTCGACTGAGGCGAGCAGGGGGGCGGAAGGATTTTCTAGGCAATAATTGCGCAGGTCCAGGATTAGCGGTATGAAGCGGGCATGGAGAACCCACGACCGCGCGCTGAACGGCTCATGAACGTGCTCGCGTTTGCGGTCAGCGTCGTGATCGGGATTGCGGTCGGCTATGCATTCGCGACGGTTGACGCGCTCGAAGAGAGGCTGAGCACGCGAAGCCACATGGCCGTCAAGCAGACCGACAAGCGCGCCTGAGCCGCCCGGCTCGTGACGGAGGGCGCCACGTCAGGGGCGCCCGGCCCCAAGGCTCAGCGCAGGGCGCTGCCGAGCGACTCCGGCCGCGGCCGGTTCGACAGCCAGACATTCCGATAGATCGTACCGCCGATGGAGGCGGACTCGGTCCCGCTACGTCCGACGGGGGCGCCGAGGTAGGCGTAGTGCGGGTTTGGTACATACGCGCCGCGCGGCGCCGGCAGGCCGAAGTCGTAGAACGGGGCGCCGTTGATCCCGCCTTCACGAGCGACCAGACGGATCTCGCTCCCCCAGGTGAACTTCCAGTGATAGGTGGTCGACGGATTCAGCATGAACACGGAGGCCATCCTCTTCGCCGTGTCCGGTTCGTAGCGCACGTCGAGGTCGTCCGCGTCGCCATAGATCACGCGCCATTGAATCGCGTTCGGCGGGAAACCCGCGGTGCCACGATACTGGATGTCCACGCGGTAGTCATTGGTGATGAAGTCGCTGAGGCCCTGCTGCATGCCGAAGACCTTGGCCTTGTCTCCCGGTCCGTTGCCGCGCAGCCCTTCCACGTCCATCGAGAACTCACCGCTCGAGATCGTCTGCGGCAACAGATACCTGACATGGCTCTGGCCGTTGTTCAGCTGCAGGCCCTTGCCGGGAACGAACGTGGCGGATCCGACAATCTGTCCGACGGTCTCACCGTGAATGAGCGGATCGTAGAGCTCGCCGGCGCGGTTGAATCCCACCAACTTCGAGCGGAACGTGCCGACTTCGGACCACGGCCCGGTCGCCGAGCCCTGGATGGCACGCGCGCGCCATCGGAACACCGTCGTCGGCTGCAGGTCGTCGGATGGCGTCCAGCTCGTGCTGCCGTTGGCGCCCTCCGCCACTGCTGTCGCTGACACCGTTGCCGCGTAGCCGACCACGTTCGAGGTCCGCGCGGCGGTGAACTCGGTGGAATCGGAGATCTGGAATTCGTAGGTGCGGGCACCGGCCTGGTCGGACGTCGCGTTCCGCACGGTGAGCGTCGGCCGCAGGGTGTCCAGTTGCGTATCCGCAGCGGGCGCGTCGAGTGCAGGGGCGGAGATGGCAGGCGCCGCGGGCGCCGGCGCCGTCGGGCTCGCCTTGTCTTCAGAGCAGGCGCCGAGGGCCACTGCCGCGGCAAGGGCCGTTGCCACGCTGACAGATGTCCAGGTTCTCACGATCGATCCTCCATGTACGAATGAATGCAGGGTGCAGGCTGTGAAAGCGGAAGCCACGCGATTGGCACACGCGATGAATTCACACGCTCTTTGGCCGGCGTGAACGGGTCCTTCTCGGGGCGGTGACCGACCGCGGCTGGTGCCGGCGACCGCCTTCGAGCACGATGATGTTCGACTGGCGCAAGGACACGTCGCTGGCACGCCGGGCGCTGCGCAGGATGGCGACGATGCCGTTGAAGACAGCGCGATCCATGGCGGGCAGCTGCGGATCCTCCAGCGCATCGGAGATGAGCAGCTCCAGTGCTTCCGGCGTCGTCTGCCGCTCGAACGCGATGAGCGCGCGCCCGTCTGGCAGCGGCACGAGCTCGACGCCGGTCCGGCGCTCGAGCGTGCGCGTCGGGTTGATGACGATGACGGCGCGCCGGCCGAACTTTGCCAGCTCCGCCGGCGGATGCGGGCGCCGCGCCAACTCGGGCTGCGCCAGCCTTACGACGGCGCGGCTCAAGTCGGCGTCGATGGCATTGAGCGCGTCGATGACCTTCAGTGGCAGCGTCAACGTCACCGCACGGGACGGGCCAGTGAACTTGCGCGGCCGGCCGCGGCGCGGCGCGACGCTCTTCGAGAGATCTTCCATTCAGCGGATGAATGCCAGCAGGGAGTTTGTATAGAATATTACGAATTAGCGTAATTTTCAATAACTAATCACGCTGGGGAGGGCGGTTACCTCTACGAAGACGAAGCAAACGAAATTCAGCAGGAGCAGGGAAGAACGGGCGTTCGGGAGTCGGCGCCGGACATTTGGGAACGTCTCCAGGCGCTATCGGTTCACGTTCACCACGAGCCGGCCCCGAACGGCGCCGGCGAGCACCTGCGGCGAGAGATCGAGCGCCTCTTCCAGCCCAATCTCGCGCGCCAAACCGCGCAGCTGTTCGTGGGCGATCAGGCGCTCGATCTTCTGCCAGGCCGCCAGGCGTTCCGGCATCGGCGTCATCACGCTGCTGACGCCGGCCAGCGTCACGCCGCGCAGGATGAACGGTGCGACGGTGGCGGGAAAGTCCATGCCCTGGGCAAGGCCGCAGGCGGCCACGACACCGCGAGGTTTCATCGACGCGCAGACGTTGGCCAGGGTGTGCGACCCGACCGAATCGATGGCCCCGGCCCAGCGCTCGCGCTGCAGCGGTTTGCCTGGCGCCGAGAGCGCACCCCGATCCACGATCTCGCGTGCGCCGAGCTGTCGCAGGTAGTCGGCCTCGTGTGATTTTCCCGTCGACGCGGCCACGGTGTAACCGCTCGCGGCGAGCAGCATGATGCCGATGCTGCCGACGCCGCCTGTCGCTCCTGTGACCAGCACGGGTCCGGCGTCCGGACCACCGCCGTGCGCTTCGAGTGCGGTCATCGCCAGCGCCGCCGTGAACCCGGCGGTGCCGACGGCCATCGTCTCGAACAGCGTCATCGTCTCCGGCTTCCGTACGAGCCACTCGCTCTTCACACGCGCCCGCCGGGCCAGCCCGCCCCAGTGCACCTCGCCGATTTCGTAGCCGGTGACGAGCACCTCGTCGCCGCGCTGCCACTTCGCGCTGCGGCTCTCGGCCACCGTGCCGGCCAGATCGATCCCGGGCACCATCGGAAAGCGCCGGACCACGGGTGATCTGCCGGTGATCGCGAGCGCGTCCTTGTAGTTGAGGCTCGAGTATGCGACGTCGAGGACGACGTCGTGCTCGCTTGCCGGAAAGTCGCCGTCGTCCAGCTGGCGGATCGCCGCCGTGGTCGCCCCCGACCGGGTCTTTTCGAGATAGATGGCGCGGACGGGGAACATGTGTAGTTACCAGTCTCCAGTTACCAGTTACTAGTTACGGTTCGCCGCTGGTTTCTAGTTCCAGTTTGTTCCAGCTTCCAGCTTCCGGCTTCCGCTTTTTAGTTTCCGGTGGCTCCGTGTCTCCAAGTACCAACGCGCTTCGTGCCGCACTCACGGTCGTGTCG
>JBOGIX010000670.1:0-3004 GCA_050744685.1 Vicinamibacterales bacterium
CAGCCAGAGCAGCCGCGACGTCTGATAGTCGGACTCCATCTGCGCGTTCATCTCCTTGACCAGCTGGTGTTCGGCGATGACCACGCCGAACGTTTTTCGCTCGCGGGCGTACGCGATGCTCGCGTCGCGGCAGGCGCGAATCAGACCGGTGGCGCCGGCGGCCACGGTGTAGCGCCCCTGGTCGAGCGCGAACATGGCAATCTTGAACCCCTCGCCCGGCCGTCCCACCAGGTTCTCCTCGGGCACCTCGACGTCCTCCATCTTGAAGAAGCCGGTGTTGCCCGCGAGGATGCCCCATTTCTCCTTCAGCGTGCCGCTGGAGAATCCCTTGAACGCGCGCTCGACGATGAACGCGCTGATGCCTGACGTGTCACGCTTCTTCTTTTTCTCGAGATCGGTCCAGGCGAAGACGAGGAAGTTGTCGGCGACGTCCGCGAGCGAGATCCACATCTTCTCGCCGGTGAGCACGTATCGATCGCCCCGCTTCACCGCCACGGTCTGGATGCCCCGGACGTCGCTGCCCGCGGCCGGCTCGGTGAGCCCGTAAGTGGCGATCTTCAGCCCTTTCGCCTGCGGCACGAGGTAGCGCTGCTTCTGGTCTTCGCTGCCCCACGCCAGCAAGGTGAGGCAGTTCAGGCCGGCGTGCACCGACATGATCACGCGCAGCGACGTGTCGATGTATTCGAGCTCCTCACTGATGAGTCCCAGGCTGATGTAATCCATGCCGGCGCCGCCGTATTCGGCCGGAACCGAGCAGCCGAGCAGCCCGAGCTCCGCCATTTGCGGGAGAATCGCGGGATCGAAGCGGTGTTGCCGATCGAGCTCGCGGATGTTTGGCCCGACCTCGCGCGCCGCCCAGTCCCGCACGGTCTGTTGGAGCAACTGCTGTTCTTCGCTGAGATCGAAATCGATCATGAAAGCATCCTTTTTGCGCCGGATATGAACAAATCATTGTATTCGCGAACAGGCAGCCGCCACGCAGCGTTCGGACGCCGCCTGTCGCGGCGGGCCGCGATGCCGGCCACGCGCGTGACTGCTGTATCCTTGGAACGATGCGGCCGGTAATCGCGCTGTTGAGCGACTTTGGCACCCACGATCACTACGCCGGTACGATGAAAGGCGTAATGCTCACGATCTGTCCGGATGCGACGCTCGTGGACATCACGCACGACGTGCCGCCGCACGACGTGCTCGACGGGGCGCTCCAGCTGGCGGCGGCCGCACGTTATTTCCCGGCGGGTACCATTTTTCTCGCCGTCGTCGATCCGGGCGTGGGAGGCGCGCGGCGAGGGATTGCCGCCGAAGCGGGCGACTACCGGTTCGTGGCCCCGGACAACGGCGTGCTGACGGCGGTGTTCCGCGAGTGGACGCCGAAAAAGATTGTCGAGTTGACCGAGCGCCGTTATGCGCGGCCGACCGTGAGCCGCACATTCGAGGGACGAGACCGCTTCGCGCCGGCGGCCGGGTGGCTCGCCAAAGGCATTCAGCTCACCGCGCTCGGCCGTCCGGCGCCCGACTATCACAAGC
Organism: Vicinamibacterales bacterium; assembly: GCA_050744685.1. Taxonomy (GTDB): domain Bacteria; phylum Acidobacteriota; class Vicinamibacteria; order Vicinamibacterales; family 2-12-FULL-66-21; genus JACCXG01. The sequence goes on from JBOGIX010000670.1 coordinate 1,528, forward strand.
TCGACATTCCCCTGCCCCAGGTCGGCGAGACGGACATCACCGGCGTCGTGCTGCGCGTCGATCGCTTCGGCAACCTGGTGACGAACATCGATCGCCGCAGCTTCGAGGCGTCGGCGCGCTCGGGAGTGATGCAGGTCGTTGCCGGCGGGCACACGGTTGGCCGCCTCGTCGCTACCTACTCGGACATCCAGGCCGGCGAAATCTGCGCGCTGTTCGGCAGCACCGACCACCTGGAGCTCGCCGCGAATTCGGAGAGCGCCGCCGAACGGCTCGCGCTCACGAGAGGCGCCCCCATCGAAGTCAGGCGCAGCGGCTGAGCAGCTTCCAGCTTCCAGCTCCCAGCAGGGTTCACTGTTCGCAGGCCGTCGTTGGCGACCCGCGCCGAACTCTGAACCAGGCTGGAAGCTGGAAGCTGGAAGCCGGAAGCTGACTTACGCTTTCTTCCGCAGCAGCATCTCGCGCGTGTTGTTTTTCAGCAGGAAGGAATCGGCGACGCTGAGCCCTTCGAACATCTTGAGGATGTCGCGATTCTGCAGGCTTTGCCGCTTGCCGCCGACGCCCGGATGATGACGGTGGCGCAGATGGTTCTCATCGACGATCTCGTACTTCGTGAATGCGGAGCGCTCCACCGAGGTCGTGCAGAAGAATCCCATCACCGCGCCGCCCGGCTTCAACAGGCGGACGATCTGCCGGGCCAGCGCCGTGGCCGCCGGCTTGTCGAGAAAATCGAACAGGTCCCAGCACAGGATCCCGTCGATTCCCGCATCGGCGTGCGCGAAGCGCTTCTCGAACGAGGCGGCGAGATCGTCGGTCGACTTTCCGCGCAGGTGCCGATCGATGTCGGCGAGCAGATCTTCGATGAACAGCTTGCAGCCGAGGCGTTCGCCGCAGAACGCGACGTTCGCGCCGATGACCGGCCCGAAATCGAGCAGGATCGGCGAATCGCGCTGCGAGAGCGACGCCACCATCTTTGGAAGGGCCTTGGAGGCGACGATCGGTTCGTCGCGGTTCGCAGGAGCATCGCGCCCGGACGATTCCGCCCGTTTGGTGCCCCACTTGAGCAGATCGGACAGCATGGCGTGAGCCCGGCGGGGGTTGCGTGGGACGCGGGATCAGACCTCAGGGTCCGGGTCGCGAGGCAACACGGACACTCAGGCCTGACCCCCGCCCCCGTGCGGAGATCTGACCGCCAAAAACCCCGAACGACCGGTATTACCGCGAGGCGCCGGCTGGCGTGGGTTGCGCCGCGGGAGTGGCCGGCGTGGCCGCCTTCTGTTCCGTCTTCTCCTTGTCGGACTTGGGTTCGCCCTTGCCGGCGCCCGGACGCTGCATGTCGATGCTGCCCCGGAAATGCGCGCCTTCGGCGATGGCAACCCTCGGCGCGGCAATGTCGCCGTCGACCGATCCGTTGTCCCTGATATCCACCTTCTCGCTGGCGGTGACGTTGCCGGTGACCTCGCCCAGGATCACCACGGAC
>JBOGIX010000671.1:0-2894 GCA_050744685.1 Vicinamibacterales bacterium
CGTTATAGGCGATCGTCTGCGCGTAGGGCAGGTCGGGATGGAAGTTGCGGATGTACTGAAAGCGCTTGTCGAGCACCGTGCGGATGCGATCGGGTGTCTCGTCCATCCGGTCGCGCGACGCGAACACATACGGCCGCTCGGGCGCGCGCCGCTCGCCCAGGAAGACCTGCCCCTGCATGCGTTCAGGCGCGGTGGCGCCAGCCATGGCGAGCACCGTCGGTGCGAAGTCGACGAAGGCGACCAGGTCCTCGCGAACGCTCCCGGGTTCCAGATGTTTCGGCCAGCGCACGATCAGCGGCACGTTGATACCACTCGGGTAAACCCATCGCTTCGAGCGCGGCATGCCCGTGCCGTGGTCGCTGAACAGGAACACCGCCGTGTTGCCGGCGATCCCGTGCTGGTCGAGCCACGCGAGCACGTCGCCGACCTGATAGTCCGCCGCCGTGACCAGGTCGTAGTACTGCGCGAGGTCTTTCCGCACCTCAGGCGTGTCCGGGAGGAAGGGCGGCACGCGCACCTTCTTGGGATCGTGAAACTCGTCCGGCTTCAGTCGTCGCGTATTTTTCTGATGGAGCTCCGGCGCGCCGCGCACCTGCGCTTCGTGTGTCACGCCCAGGTTGAGGTAGGCAAAGAACGGCTGTGCCGGGGGCGGAGCACCCAGCCACGGCTTCGTGCTGTCGGCCGCACCCGGGGGCACGCCACCCGTTACGCCTTCCCCGGTGTCGAAATTGAAGTCGGTCTTTCCAGGCCACGCGACGTAGTAGCCGGCTTTGCGCAGCAGGCTCATGAACGTCTCGGGCGGGTTCACGAGCCGTGACCGCATGTTGTGCGAGCCGAGCGTCGTCGGATACATGCCGGTCACGAGCCCCGAGCGGCTCGGCGCGCACACGGGCGTGTGGGTGTACGCGCGGGTGAACCGGGCGCCTTCCCGCGCCAGGCGATCCATGTTCGGCGTGATCGCCTGAGCATCACCGTACGACCCCAGCGTCGGGCTCGCATCGTCGAGAACGATCCAGACGATGTTCGGGGCAGACGGAGACGGGGTTTGCGCATGGCCGATGACCGTCAGCCATGCAGCGCCGACCAGGATGAGTGCGGCGAATCGCGTCGTCACGCCGGGAGTCTAACGGATCTGCCGGAAGCCCTTCAATGGCCGTTGCGGTGTCGCGTCCTCTCATTCCGGAATTCGCTTGAATTGAGATGAATCGCGGAGTGGTTCGAGCAAGTGGCCTGCGACCAGATTGTTGTAGGATCCTTACGGCCCAACTATTTTGGCCGCTTCGTCGTCCAAGTTCGAGGCCACATGGCGCGCTGCGGCACGTTCGTCCTCTGTGCGACGCTCTCCACCGCCGGGGTCGCGGCGGGGCAGACCCCGACATCCCACTCGAACGTGCCGGTCGTGCAAGGCGTGCGCGCCTCCGCCCCCATCGTCATCGACGGCCGCCTGGGCGACGAGGCCTGGCTGGTGGCGCCGGCGGCAACTGACTTCACGCAACGCGATCCAGACGAGGGGAAGCCGGTCACCGAACGCACCGAACTACGGGTGGCGTACGACGATCGATCGCTTTACGTCGGGGTGCGGCTGTACGACCGCGAGCCGGCGCGGATTGCCCGTCAGCTGGCGCGCCGCGACAGCGAGGCGGAGGCCGACGCCTTCACGCTCGTGCTCGATGCGCATCACGATCACCTGACAGGCGCGATATTCAGCGTCAGCGCCGCCGGCGTGCAGTCGGATGCCACGGTCTACAACGACTCCTGGGACGACAGATCGTGGGACGCGGTCTGGGAGTCGGCCGTGGAGATCGACGAGAGCGGCTGGTCGCTGGAGATACGGATTCCGTACTCGCAGCTGCGTTTTCCGGCGGCGGAGAAGCATACCTTCGGCATCAATGCCATGCGCTACATCCAGCGCAAGAACGAGCGCGCCTGGCTGGTGCACGTGCCGAAGACCGAGAGCGGCCTGGCGTCGCGGCTCGGGCACCTCGAAGGAATCTCCGGAATTGCGCCGCGCCGGACCGTGGAGCTGCTGCCGTATGTCGTGAGCCGCGCGGAATTCGTCGCGCCTTCGGAGTCTGCGGACCCGTTCAACGACGGCTCGCGGCTGTTCGGCGGGATGGGTCTGGATCTCAAGTACCGGATGACCAGCAACCTCTCGCTCGATGGCACGATCAATCCTGACTTCGGCCAGGTGGAAGTGGACCCGGCCGTGGTGAACCTGACGGCCTTCGAAACGTTCTTCGAGGAAAAGCGTCCGTTCTTCATCGAAGGGGCGAACATCTTCAGCAATTTCGGCCGCACCGGCGCGAACAATTTCTGGGGGTTCAACCGTGCCGAACCGCTGTTGTTCTACACGCGGCGCATCGGCCGGCCGCCGCAGGGGTCGGCCGATGGCGACTTCGTGGACAGCCCGACGGCGTCGACGATTCTCGGTGCCGCCAAGTTGACGGGAAAGACACGCCGCGGCTGGAGCGTCGGGCTCGTCGATGCCGTGACCGGTCGCGAGCGAGCGCGAGTCATCACAGAAGGCCTGCGCAGCGACACCGAGGTCGAACCGCTGTCGAACTACTTCGTGGCGCGGGCGGCGCGCGACCTCGGCCGCGGCGCGTTCGGCGTGCTGGCCACGGCGGTGCATCGTGACCTCCGGGCGCCAGCGCTCCGCGAGGATCTGCCCGCGCAGGCGTACGTCGGCGGCGCCGACGGGCACTATTTCCTGGACGCGAAGAAGGACTGGGTCGTCAACGGGCGCATCGGGCTGAGTCATGTGGCTGGAAGCCAGGCGGCAATCGGTCGCCTGCAGCAGGCGTCGGTCCGCTACTTCAACCGGCCGGACGCCCCGCACGTCACGTTCGATCCGGCGGCGACTGCGCTCGACGGCTGGACCGGAAGCGTCAACC
>JBOGIX010000672.1:0-3475 GCA_050744685.1 Vicinamibacterales bacterium
GCTCGGTACTCGGCGCTCGCGGCTCGGGGCATTGCCCGCCGTAGCACTCGCAAGCCAGGTGCGGAGGTGGGTCGCGGCTCGGGCCCGCGGCTCGAGGTCGCCCGTCGGACTCGCGGCTGCCGGCAGCTGGAAAGCTGGAAGCTGGAAGCTGACTACCACTTCTTGAGCCGAATGTTGCGATACTCGACCTTCATCGGCGGCCCGACGTGCACCTGGACGCCCAGTAATCCATCCGCCGGGCGGTTCGCGGCATCGTCATCGATCGTGACGCTCATCAGACGGCCGTTGAGCAGGTGCGTCAGGGTGTTGCCCCGGACGATCAGGTGCACGGCATTCCAGTCGTCTGTCGCGACGCCGGCCAGCTCGGCCTCGTTTCCGAACGTTCCGAGGACGATGGGAGGCCGCGTGCCGACGACGCGAGTGAGCTGGCCTCGGACGGCGAGGAAGAGGCGCCCTTTCTCTTCGTAGTTGTTGCCGACGTAGCGCCTGCCGCCGTCGACGTCGAACTGGTAGCCGCGCAGCGCGAACTTGTTGTCCGGCGTCACGGGATCGGGAACGCTGACGCTGCGATAGTTGATGCCGCTGTTGCCGGCCGCGGTGATGCGATAGTCCAGCTTCAGTTCGAAGTCCTTCGGCCGGCCGCCTCGCCAGATGATGAACGTGTTGCTCTTGACCACGGTGGCCGGTGTGATCTCGCCGACGAGCGCGCCGTTCTCGACCCGCCAGTACTTCGAATCGCCTTCCCATCCTTCCAGCGTCTTGCCGTCGAAGATAGGGCTGAACCCGGCCTCGTCGCCCTCGATCGGCGTCGGACGATCGCTCTGGCGCGGCACGTACGGGGCGCTGGAGGGCTGTGGCGCGGCCGTCTGCTGCTGCGCAAACCCTGTCAGCTGGACGACGAGGAGCGGGGCCAGAAGCGCGGTGCGGGTTGAACGTGGCACGAGTCCCTCCATTGCCGTCAGGCGGCTGCGGCACGAGGATGGTATCGAATCGCGATGATCGAGGCGAGTAGTGCACTGCCAGGGCGGGCCATGCCTCGTCGTGCGCTCGCAGGTGCTCGAGTGTCGCCACCGAGGAGGCGAACAGCGGATCCGATACCATCTCCCTATGAAGGTCCGTCGGGCATCGTCGGACAGGATGGCCGAATATGCGGCCGGTGAAGGTAAGCATTGACCATCAGCGCACAGCCCCCATCGTTCGCGGATTTGTTCGGTGTGGAGCCGGCGGTACGAGCCAGCGCGCCCGGCCGCGTCAACATCATCGGGGAGCACACGGATTACAACGGCGGCTTCGTCCTGCCTGCCGCGATTCCCCAGCGCACGGTCGTCGAGCTCGCGCCAGGGAGCGGCAAACGGGTCGAGGTGTGGTCGCGTGATATCGGTCCGTCCGGCGAGCGGCGCACCTACGTGCTCGGATCGGAACGGCGCGCGGGCGACTGGCTGGATTACTTTCGCGGCATCACGCACGTGCTCGCGAACGATGGGCATGCGCTTTCCGGTTTCCACCTTCGGGTCGAGTCCACCGTGCCGGTCGGAAGCGGCCTCTCGTCGAGCGCGGCCATCGAAATCAGCGTGCTTCGCGCGCTGCGCGAGGCGTTCGGCCTGGCGCTCGGCGATATCGATCTCGCGCGCATCGGCCAGCGAGTCGAGACCGAGTTCGTCGGTGCTCCCATCGGCATCATGGACCAGATGGCCTGCTCGCTGGCCGACGAAGACCACGCCCTGTTTCTCGATACCCGCACGCTCGAGCATCAGTCGATCGCGCTCCCTGCCGCCGCGCAGCTCGTCGTGATCGATTCCGGCACCGCGCACAGCCATGCCGCGGGCGATTACCGGCGCCGGCGCACCGAATGCGAGGAAGCGGCCGCGCTGCTCGGCGTTGGCGAGCTGCGGGACCTCTCGATAACGGAGGTCGACCGCGTCGAGATGCTGCCAGCACCGCTCAGCCGTCGCGCCCGGCACGTCGTTACCGAGAACGCGCGGGTGCTGAAGGCCGTTGCCGCGTTCCGCGCCGGCGACCTCGCCGCGGCGGGCAGGCTGCTGTCGGAATCGCACGTCTCGATGCGCGATGATTTCGAGGTCTCGATCCCGGAGATGGATCTGCTGGTCAGCATCGCCGAGAGCGAAGCCGGCGTCTATGGCGCTCGGCTGACCGGAGGCGGCTTTGGGGGCTCGGCTGTCGTGCTCGCCACGCGCGAGTCGGCCAGGCAGACCGCGGAACGCATCGCGGCCGAGTATTCGCTGCGGAGCGGCCGAACCGGTACGGTGTTGGTACCGCTATGATCCGGTGGCTTCCGCCTGAAGAGAGGGTGAATAGCCTGAAGAGAGGGTGAATAAATGTGTGGCTTCCGGCTTTAGCCGGAAGAGATCCCGGAGATCTTCCGCCTGACCAGCCTTCGCCAAGTCTACGGCAGTCCGCCGAAGCGCTTCGCGCGAAGGCGGAAGGCGGAAGCCACCCTCATGGCCGTCCGCCCGCGAGGACCGCGATCGCCGCAAGATGGCCCCCTGGCAGCAAGAGGCCGTCCGCGAGGACAAAACAAGATGGCCCCCTGCCAGCAAGAGGCCGTCCGCGAGGAGCGCGATCGCCGCAAGGTGGCCCCCTGGTAGCAAGAGGCCGTCCGCGAGGACAAAAAATGAAAATCAACCTGCAGTACGGTACCCACGGACTCGGCGTCACGATTCCTGCGCGCGACGTCAAGGTTGTTGCGCCGCGTTTCGTGCCCGGACTCGGCGATGAAGAGGCGGCGTTCACGGCGGCAGTGCGGGCGCCGCTCGAGTCCCCGCCGCTTCGCGAACGTGTCGCGGCCGGCGATCGGCTGGCGATCGTCATTCCCGACGTGACACGTCCGCTGCCAGGCGATCGGCTGTTGCCGTGGCTGCTGCACGAGATCGCTCACGTTCCGCGGGAGCGGATCACTATCGTGATCGGCACTGGCTCGCATCGTGCCACGACGCCGGCGGAGATTCGAGCGATGGTCGGCGACGACATCGCTGCCCGCTACCACATCGTCAATCACGACGCGTTCGATCCGACGACGCTCGCGCTCGCCGGCACCGGCGAGGACGGCCATCGTGTGCACCTGAACCGCGAGTATGTCGAAGCCGACCGGCGGATCGTCCTCGGGTTCGTCGAGCCGCACTTCATGGCCGGATTCTCGGGCGGATACAAGGGCGTGTTTCCGGCCGTCGCCGACATCGCCTCGATCATGCGCTACCACGACGCCCGCATGATTGGCGATCCCGGCACGACGTGGGGCCTGCTCGCCGGCAACCCGACCCAGGCCAGAATCCGGCACGACGGCGCGCTGCTGCCGGTGGACTTCTGTGTCAACGTCACGCTGAACCGGCAGCGCGAGATTACCGGGATGTTCTGCGGCGGCGTCGTCGCCGCACACGAAGCAGGCTGTGCGTTCTCGCGCGAGACGTCGATGGTGCCGTGCGACCGGCGTGTCCCGCTGGTCGTGACCACCAACAGC
>JBOGIX010000673.1:0-1800 GCA_050744685.1 Vicinamibacterales bacterium
TCCTGACACAGGTCTTCGACCCACATGACGCGCTGCGACTCGAAGTAGCGCTCCCGGATCCGCGTGGTGTTTCCGACGGTGTGGCGGGCCTTCACTGCGGCCGCGTCGGGGCTGAGCCCGTCCGCGATCAGCTGGTCGGTCTCGAGGGCGATGTGCGCCTCGATCTCCTTCCGGAAATCATCGTCTGGGCGGCGTGTGCGGCGCCACATCGATCACGCCCGTTCAGGTCCGAGAATCCGCGCGATGGCGCCGCTCAGGCGGTACCACTGGCTGGTCCCCGCCGTCAATTGGTTGCGGCCCGCACGCGTAATCCGGTAGAAGCGCGCTTTCCGATTGTTGTCGGAGGTCCCCCATTCGGCCTCGATCCACCCGCGTCGCTCGAGTCGTTGAAGAGCGGGATAGAGAGAGCCGTGATCGACGAGCAGCGTTCCCTCGGTCTGCTGCTGGATTGCACGAGCAATTCCCTGGCCGTGCTCGTGGCCGAAGGTCAGGATGCGCAGAATGAGAAGATCCAGCGTTCCCTGAAGAAGAGCAATTCGTTCACGATCGTCTTGGGTCGACATCCGACAGGAGTGTCGCGCTTCGTCGGGTCGAATGTCAACCTGAATCTCCATGCCACAAACGGAAATGCAGAACGGCGAGTGACGTTATCGTTCGTCACAGCGCCACATGGAGAGCGAGGATTCGAGCCAGGGATTGGGGTCTCGTGGTGAACCGGAGAGGCGGGCGGATCTTCCGCCTGAAAGGCGGAAGCCACGCGCGCGGCACGCGCGATTGTTCACACGCTCTCAGTTGAGTTGCGAGAATTTTGCGTGGCGCTCAGCCGCCAGCTTTCAGCCAGGGCCAGCAAACGGGTCCGGCTGAGAGCTGACAGCTACTCCGCTCAAATGAGCGTACGTTCAGGTTATCCAGCGCCTCCATCACGCGCTCAGTCGATCTTGCTCACCAGGTCGGCGCCGTCGTCGTACTGCTTGCGGCGCCTCGAGCCCTCCGCATCATCCCCGGCGGGAAGGCCGTTCGCGTCTGATGTCGTGCCGCGCGTCGGCTCTTCGGTCCCGGTGAGCCCGACGGCATCGTTGGTAGCATCGCTCTGACGCTGCGCCGCGTTCTCTTCGTCGCCGGTCCCGCGGTCCAGGTTGCGCGGATCGCGCTTCCCGGAGTCGACTTGCCGCCCGGCCGCCCGGCCCGTGTTCAGCCGTTCATGTTCCAGCGGATCTCCGTGCGGACGAGGTGGTTCTTTCTGTTCAGCCATGGCGCCTCCTGGCTCTGAAGACAGCAAGGCGAGTGCCGCATGGATGCGGCGATGCCATACCACCACGAGCGCAACACCGCAGATGATCAACCCGATCGAAAGGCCCCACCAGAGTCCGATGACGCCGAGCTGCATGCGGAACGCCAGCGCATACGCGATCGGCAGGCCGATCACCCAGTGCGCGACCAGGTTCCACAGCATCGGGGTGCGAGTGTCGCCCAGCCCGCGCAGCACGCCCGTGCCCACGCCCTGCAACCCGTCGAACAGCTGAAACACCGCGGCCACGGCGAGCAGAGCGACACCGATCTCAAGTACCGCAGCAGCGGACGTAAACGCGCCGATCAGGAATCGCGGCATCGTCACGAACACCGCCGCGGCGGCGGACATGAACAGCGCGCCAAACAGCAGCGCGGTCCATCCCGCGCGCGTGGCGGCCGGACCGTCTCGCCGGCCGATCGCGTGGCCGACGCGCACGGCGCCGGCCGACGCGATGCCGAGCGGCACCATGAAGGTGAAGCCGGCGAGGTTCAGCGCGATCTGGTGCGCCG
>JBOGIX010000674.1:0-5697 GCA_050744685.1 Vicinamibacterales bacterium
TTACCGCGCCCACACCGCTCCTGCCACCGAGCCTCAGTACGCTCCCCGCGAGACACTGAACCCGCTAAACACAAACCTCCCAACTTCCAAGGCGCGAGGGCCGAGAGAGCCGGGTGCAAGGCGCACGGAAATAGCCGGGCGGTGCGACTTCCACCCCGATCGGCCGATCCTCGCGCCTTGGAAGTTGGAAGTTGGGAGTTGGAAGTTGGGAGTTGGAAGTTGGGACTTGAGAGTTGGGAGGAGTCAGCGCACAACTCGCAGCGTGGCCCGGTAATCGGCCGGCTCGATCGGAGGGCGCGAGCTGAAAGGGTACGGGTCCAGCTGCAGCAGCTCGATGCGCACGCCGTCCACGGTGACGGGCTGCGTCACCCCCGTGTGGAGATCGCGTGTGGCGTTGATCTCACCAGCGGTGACGTCGACCCGGACGATGGCGTCGCCGCCAGTGATGCAGAGCGCGTCGCCTGGACACCGTGAGTCGCCGACGACTTCGAGGAAGCGAACGCTCAGGTCGGACGCGACGACCGACTGCTCGCCCGGGGCGAGCACGACCTTACTGTCCACCGGGGAGGGGGCCGTTGCACTGTTTTCGGAACACCCCGCCGTCGAAAGGAGACAGATTGCGAGGATGAGACGCCGCATGACCGTGATTCCTGCAAACGCTGCACCTGAGCGAGACTATCCGCCTACCCTGAACGTGACGAATTCCGTCACGTCGCCCTTCGGGCCGGGAACGGTGAGGCGGATCGAATAGTCGCCGGGCGCAAGCGGGGCGAGCGGCAGGTCGAACTGCGTGACGCCGTGGACCGCGGTTGATTCCATCGCCTCGAGCGGCCGCATCGGCTGCCTCAGCCGGTTGAGCAGCGTGCCCGAGACCGGCGTCGACTCGCCCGAGGCGTCGAGCGCCGGAACACGGATCAGCAGGCGTTCCGTTCGCCTGAACTCGCGCGCGGGGACCGGTGCGGCGGTGGCGTCCTCGCTCACTTCCCGAAACTCGCGCGCCGAACGCGTGCGAAGCACGGCCGGTGGAAAGATCGTCGGCCCGGCCGCTTTCGGACCGGGGACCACGACGTCGCGCGCGTCGGTGTCGATGACGATGCCCTTGGCGTCGAGGACCTTGATGTCGATCCGCACAGGGCCGATCGGGGCCTCGAACCTCGCGTGATCCGTTGCCGTATCCGTCGCGGCGCCGACGGCCGCGACTGCGCCGTCGAACAGCACGTCACCGTCGGGCGTCGATGCCCCGACCACGATCGACGCGGCTCGCCCGCGCGCCGTCGTGGCGGCTCTCGGCGGCGGCGGTTCCCATGTCAGCGTGATGTTGGCGAACCCGGGGCGTGTCGGCACAATGCCCGACCACGTGCGGATGAGCGCGCTGCGTCTCAGCACCCGCAGCGGCGCAGTCGCGCGCTGCGCGTGCGCCGCCCGCAGCTCCGCCGACATCGGCGCGACATAGCCCGATCGCACCCGAATCTGTGCGCCGGGGCGACGCACAGCGACGGTGATCGCGTGGTACTTCCCGTCGCCGCCGTGCGTCGCCTGGTATCCGAGGACGTAATGCGCATCGAGGTCGCGGTTCATCCGCGCAAGCCCGGCCTCGAGTGCGCCGATGCCGGTTTCGAGCAGACCGCCGGTCTGCGTGGCGAGCGCCGTCAGCGCGGCGAATGCCGGATCGACCACTTTGGCATCGGGCCCGGCGGGCGGCGCCGGCGAGGCCGAGAACGCGTAGACCGGCGCGTCCGATCGGTTGGCGATCCGGATCGCCGCCTGGAGGTTGGCCGGGACCTCCCGGCTCGATCGCATACGCTCGAACCCGTCGCTGACGAGGACGATGACCCCGCGCGTGTCGGTGGTGTTGGAGAGGCTCATCGCCGCCGCGCGGAGGGCCGAGGTGACGATCTGCGCGCGGCCCCAGGCGACGGCGTCCGGCGCTTGCGCCATGTAGTTCCGCTCGAACGCTGTACGCGGCGTGAAATCGCCCTTGCGGCCCTCGAACGTCGCGATGGCGTTCCGCAGTGCTGCACGGTCTGCGTTGGGCACGATCGAAGTCAGCGAATCGAGCGGCTTGACTACGACCGCGAGGTCGGCCGGCCTGAGATGCCGGTCGACGAACCGCAGCAGGCTCTCGCGAATGGCGGCGCTGTGCTCCGCCGCGGTATGGAACTCGTCGAGCAGGAATGCGAAGGTCCGAGGCGAAGCGGTGTCGGAGTTCGTGAGCTCGACGCTGTCGAGCGGCTGCGGTTTCCCGTCCACCTGCACGTCGAAGTCCGCCGGCTTGAGCCCCGTCACGGCCCGCCCCTCCCGGTCGGTGACGACGATCGTCAGGCGCATGCTCCCGTCGCCGGGGCCGCCAGCGGCCTGCGGCAGCGTTGCGGCGTGCAGTGCGAGGCCGCCCGTCAGCACCACGAAGGCGGGGAGAAGGCGCACGCTGGAAGTGTACACGGAACCCCGTCCCACGCCCGCAATAGTCCTGAGCCTGTCGAGGGGCCTGCCCTGAGCCCGTCGAAGGGCCTCACCGGTTCAGCGCTGTGCGAATGCCTTCACGCAGATGCGTGCGAAAACGCTGATCGTTCCAGACCTCCGTCTGGTGCCCCATGGCGGTGTAGAACACCCGGCCCGAGCCGTGCGGTTTGTGCCACGCAATCGGCAGGTCCACTGGTTCGCCCGGCGTTCCGAGGCCATCTGGCGGGTTGCGATCGAACGAGAGCAGCACTGTTCGTCCCTGGCCCAGCAGCCGGAAACGGTACCATTCATCGGTTACCCGGACCCGAGGCGCCAGATGCGCAACGGCGGGATGAGTTGCATCGTTCACGCGAAGCTCGGCTTCGACAATGATGCCGTGAGTGAGGACTTCGCCGCCGAGCATCTCGAGGTAGTCCGGCGAATCGTGATAGGTGTCCGACGCGCTGTGCGTCCCGATGAACGCCTTGCCGCCGGCAATCCACGACAGGAACGCTGCCAGGTCCGGGACCCCCAGGTTGCCACTGGTGTTCGCGAAGACCACGGCGTCCATCGAGGCCAGCCCGGACGGCGTGAGGCGGGCGCGGACGTCCTCTGCGGTGCGGCAGAACTCGGTCTCGAACAGTCCGCTGTCGCTGCCGATCGTCCGCAGCGCGGTTTCAGCGGCCGCGATCGAATCGTGACGGAACCCCGTCGTGTGCGTGACGACGAGCACTCGGGCGGCAGCGTTTCCTGAGGGCGTAGTGGGGCCGGCCGCGTCTTCCCCGCAGCCCCCCGTGATCAGCAGCGCGGCCACCGCGCCGAGGAACAGGAGAACGCGCAGCCGGTGCTCGAGGTGGCTGAAACGGGGCCGCGTGTCGCACGGGCTTGGCGCGCGCTCGATCAGAGCCACCCCGATCGCTTGAACGCCGCGTACAGGCCGCCAACGGCAATCGCCATCGCGGCGAGCGACGCGTAGTATCCATATCGCCACGTCAGCTCCGGCATGTTGGCGAAGTTCATTCCGTAAACGCCGGCAATCATTGTCGGCACGGCGATCATGGCCGCCCACGCGGCGAGCCGTTTCATGTGCTCGTTCTGGGCGACCGACATGAGCGAGAGGTGGGCCTCGAGCGCGGTGGTGAGCAGCTCGCGCTGCGCGTCGATCGTCTCGTTCAACCGGACGACGTGATCGTAGACGTCGCGGAAGTAGACGCGGATCTCGTCGGGCACGTGCGGCACCTCGAACCGCATCAGGCGGTTGCAGACTTCGACGAGCGGCGAGACGGCGCGGCGCAGCGCGAGGAGGTCGCGCTTCAGGCGATAGATGGTCGCCGTCGCGCCGGCCTCGGGCTCCTCGCCGAGGATCGCTTCCTCGAGCTCCTGCACCTCGTCCTCGAGCGCGCGCACGATCGGAAAGTACTGATCGATGACGAAGTCCATCAACGCATAGAGGACGTAACCGGGACCCTTCGCGAGGAGATGGGGCGTCGATTCGCAGCGCGCCCTCACGCCGACGTGCGACCGGAGCGATCCGTGGCGGACGGTGACCAGGTAATCGCGCCCGAGGAAGACGTGCGTTTCGCCGAACTCGAGCCTGGGCGGCGTGCCGGCGCGCTGCGCCGTGCGCAGCACGACGAACAGCGAATCTTCGTAGAGCTCCAGCTTGGGACGCTGGTGCGCCGAGTACGCGTCTTCGACCGCGAGATCGTGCAGATGGAACTTCTGCTGCACGCGGCGCAGTAATGACTCGTCCGGCTCGTAAAGCCCGAGCCACACGAATTGCCCCGGCCGGCAGAGCGTCTCGCCGATCTCGTCGAGATCGAGATCGGTGCGGATGCCGCCGGTATACGTGGCGGCATTGATGATGCCGGATGCCGGTGCGTGCGGCTCTGCGGTCTGGAGGGACATCGGTTGGATTATACGGGGCGGGTCAGGCCCGGGCGCCACCCCTGTCACGGATCCGCGAGGGCGCGCCGCCTCGTGCCGCGCGCCGGCGTTACACGCTGCGAATGAGCTCTTCGATGTCGTCGGGCGGGACTGGCTTGGTGAGATGGTGATCGAAGCCGGCCGCGCTCGTCTGCTGTCGATCCTCTTCGTGGCCCCAGCCGGTCAGCGCGATCAGCACCATGTCGCGTCCCCACGGCATGCGCCGCAAGTGCCGCGCCACATCGAACCCGCTCATGCCCGGCATGCCGAGATCCAGCAGGACGACCTCAGGACGGACCGACTCGGCTGCAGCCACTGCGCTCGTTCCGTCGTGGGCCACGTGCACGTCGTGACCGGCCATCTGCAGCCACATCTGCAGGATCTCCGCCGCGTCTACGTTGTCGTCGGCGATCAGTACCCGCCTCTGCATCACTGCGCTCCGCACTCGCGCCGAGGAAGGGGTGCCCGCTCGCCACCTGCGCATGGCCAGATCATTTGCCCGGTGGTCAGTATAGACCGGCGCAAACGGGGACCGTCTCAACAGTTCGGGACGTGCGTCTCGTCGTCAGAAGGTCAGTTTCTGCGCATCCAGAACGAACATGCCGCGTCCGTAAGTGGCGGCGACGATGACGCGCGCGCGCGGGTGATAGGCGAGGTCGGATACCTGCACGGAGGGCAGACCGCCGCCGAGCACGTGCCACTCCCGGCCGCCGTTCGTCGTGATGAACGCGCCGAAGTCCGTGCCGAGATAGAGCACGTTCGCGTGCGACGGATCCTCGCGAACGACGTTGACCGGACCTGCGGGAATATTCGAGGCGATGCTCGTGAACGTCCGCCCGAAGTCCGTCGACTTGTATACGTAGACACCGAAGTCGTCGTCTTCCCGCCCGCGCTGCGTCACGTAGACCGTGCCCTCCGCGTGCTGTGAGGGAACGACGCGGGAGTACCAGCGGGTGGTCGGCACGTGCGCCGTCAGGTCCGTCCACCTCCGGCCATCGTCTCTCGTCACGTGCAGGCGACCATCGTCGGTGCCCGCGTAGAGCAGGCCCCGGCGGCGGCGCGATTCGGCGAGTGCGGTGATCGTCTGAAAAGGGATCGCGCTGGAGCTTCGCAGCAGCATGCGGGAGGGATCGTTCGATGTCAGATCCGGGCTGATGCGCTGCCAGGAACTGCCGCGATTGGTCGAGCGATAGACGAATTGATACCCCGCGTAGATCGTGCCGGGCGCGTGGGCCGAGGCGATGATCGGGGCCATCCACTGCGCGCGCAGCTCCGGATCGCGCGGCCCCGACGGGGGCCGAATCGGCGTGCTCGCGCCGCTGCGCCCGGGGC
>JBOGIX010000675.1:0-3513 GCA_050744685.1 Vicinamibacterales bacterium
TTTAGGATTGGAGGCGCCGCCCGGATTTGAACCGGGGATGGAGGTTTTGCAGACCTCTGCCTTACCACTTGGCGACGGCGCCGGTCGGAACTGTGAATTGTGCGGGAGATTTCCGGCCGCGTCTAGAGGCCGCTACAACAACGGTGAGAAACGATCGTCTTCATCAATCTGTTCCGCCCTCATCCTACACCCCGCCGAACGAGCGCGGCGAGTGAGCCACGCGGCGAAGTCTCGCCGAAGCTCTGGCGAAGGAGGAGGCCCCCCTTCGTGCTTCGCGCTACGGTGGGCAACCTTCGCGTGCATCCATGAGCGAAGGTTGGCTTGCCACCCGAAGCGCTTGGGCAGCAGTGACAGCCCACCTCCGCCAAGGCTACGGTGGGCACCCTTCGCCTGAATCACGCGCGAAGGGTGGAGCGGGAAACGGGATTCGAACCCGCGACTTCGACCTTGGCAAGGTCGCACTCTACCACTGAGTTATTCCCGCCCGTTCTGGCCGCAACGCCACCTTCGAACCACGGCCAACCGCTGTTCCAGAAGAACTTATCGTACCACACGCCCGCGCGCGCAGGCAAGACGCAGACCGTCGGCCGGCCCATTCTGTTCTTCGCTGCCCCGCCATCCACCTACCGCACGGAGGCGTCGAAAGCGTTCCGGAAGAGCTCGATCGACGGCGGTTCCCGATCGAACATGATCGCGACCACATCGAACCGGCAGGGGCGGCCGCCCACGCCCACGCGCGTCAGGTAGTCCGCGGCCATGCGCGACAGCTGGCGCTGTTTCCACGCGGTCACCGCCTCGGCCGCAGTCCCGAACTCCGCATCCGCCCGCGCCTTGACTTCCACGAACACCACGGTCTGTCCATCTTGGGCGATGATGTCGATTTCGCCACAGCGAGTGCGATAGCGGCGGGCAAGAATTGCGTACCCGAGACGCTCGAGTTCCCGCACGGCGAGATCTTCACCCAGTTTCCCGAGCGCCTGCCGTGCGATGGTCACGACACGAACCCCGAAGCAAGATTCGAGCTGTGCGGCGGGGAGAACGGCGGACACCCGGCGAACCTGGATCTGGCGAACAACGAACGGACCATCGAGGAACCAAAGGGGACGGGGAACTGGGGAACCGGCGAACCGGAAACTGGGAACTGGGAACTGGGAACTGAAAACTGAAAACTGCGCCTGAACTCACCTCATCCCACCGATCTCCGTCAGACCCTCCTCGAACACGCGCAGCACCGTGGCTGCCTGCTCGATGGTGAGCACCAGCGGCGGCGCCAGCCGAATCGCGTTACGACCGGCGCCCAGCACCAGGACGCCGCGGCGGACCATCGCCTGCACCAGCGCGTTGCGCTCGTCAACCGCCCGCTCCTTCGTCGCGCGATCCCGCACGAGCTCGATCCCGATCATCAGTCCCTTGCCACGAACGTCGCCGATGACGGGATGCTGCTCCTGCAGCGCGCGCAGGCCGTCCATCAGGTGATCGCCGACAACGGCGGCGTTGGCGACGAGCCCCTCCTTCAGCAGCGTGATCGTCGCATTCGCGGCGGCACACGAAACCGGGTTGCCGCCGAACGTGCTGGCGTGGGCGCCCGGCGGCCACGTCATGATCCCGGCGCGCGCGCACGTGACGCCGAGCGGCATGCCCGACGCAATCCCCTTCGCGATGTTGACGATGTCGGCCTTCACGCCGAAGTGCTCGAGCGCGAACATCTTGCCGGTCCGCCCCATGCCGGACTGCACTTCGTCGGCGACGAGCAGGATGCCGTGCTCGCTGGTCAGCTCGCGCAGGCCCTGCACGAACGCCGGGGGCGGGACGAGATAGCCGCCTTCGCCCTGAATCGGCTCGACCACGACGGCGGCGATCTCGTCGGGCGCAGCCAGGTGGACGAAGAGCTGATCGCGGATGAACGACAACGATGCGGCCGCGCACGCATCCGCGCTGCCATTGAACCGATACACGTCCGGGTACGGGGCGTGATACACGCCGGGCATGAACGGCGCGAAACCGCGACGCTGAATCGCCTTGCTCGCCGTCAAGGCGAGCGAGCCGAGCGAACGTCCATGAAAGCCGCCGAGAAAGGCGACGATACCCTGTCGTTTCGTGAAGTAGCGCGACAGCTTGACCGCCGCTTCGGTGGCTTCCGTACCGGAGTTGCCGAAGAACGTGCGGACCGCCCCGTCGATGGGCACCATCGACGCAAGGTCTTCGGCAAGGCGTACCTGCGGCTCGTAGTAAAAGTCCGTCCCCGACATGTGGATGAACTTCTGCGCCTGGTCGGCGATCGCCCGGACGACCTCCGGATGCGACACCCCGGTCGAGTTCACCGCGATGCCCGCGGCGCAGTCGAGGAAACGGTTGCCGTCCACGTCTTCGACCACCGCCCCCTCGCCTCGGGCGATCACGAACGGGTAATCGCGCGTGTAGGACGGCGAGACGAACTTCGCGTCCCGCTCGATGATGGCTCGGGCTTTCGGGCCTGGCAGAGGGGTTTTGATCGAGGGGAGCATTTCTTTTTCTCGCGAGCGGCCTCTTTGCTGCTGTCAGGACACCTTGCGGCATTTTCTCGGCGCTTCTCGAGATTCAGGGCCGCTCCTTTTAGCGTGCGAATAAATGTGTGGCTTCCGGCTTCAGCCGGAAGAATGTCCCGGAGATCTTCCGCCTGAAGGCGGAAGCCACGCTATTGGCACCCGCAACTACTTGCGCTTCCAGCGCGTCACGCTGCCCGTGTCCTCCAGCACGATGCCGAGCGTGTCCAGCTCGGCCCGGATGCGGTCCGCTTCGGCGAAGTTGCGCGCCAGACGGGCCTGGCGGCGGGCCTCGATCCGACGGTCGATCTCGTCCACCGGCACGGGCGGCTGGTCGTCTTCGACGCGGCGCAGCGCCAGCACGCCCAGCACCCGATCGAACCCCTCGAAGGCCGCGCGAACCTCGCCGGCGTCTTCCGCGCCGAGCTCCCCCGCATCGAGCGCGGAGTTGAGCGCGCGCACCAGATCGAACACCACGCCGAGCGCGGCGGCGGTGTTGAGATCGGCGCAGATGTGATCGTGGAAGGCGCCGGCTGCCGCGTCGAGGCGCGCGCGTATTTCCGGGTTTCCGTCGCGCGCCGGCGCATGGTCGAGCCGCGCGAGGAAGTCGGTCAGCCGCTTCAGCGACTCCTCCGCCTGGGCCATCGCCGCCCACGAGAACTTGAGCTGCTTGCGGTAGTGCACGCCCAGGTAGAGATATCGCAGCGCCGAGGGCCTGAACCCGCGTGCCCGGATGTCTTCGAGGTTGAAGACGTTGCCCAGGGACTTCGACATCTTCTCGGGGCCGCTCCCCTCGTCCTCGATCATCAGGTGCTCGACGTGGAACCAGAAGCGGGAAAACGCCGTTCGGGTCGCCCCCTCGGCCTGCGCGATCTCGTTCTCGTGGTGCGGAAAGATCAGATCGACGCCGCCGGCGTGCAGATCGATGGGCGGCTCGCCAAGCAGGCGCAACGCCATGGCCGAACACTCGATATGCCAGCCGGGGCGGCCC
>JBOGIX010000676.1:0-2751 GCA_050744685.1 Vicinamibacterales bacterium
GTCTGCCGATAGCCCTCGTAGTTGAAATAAAAGTAGCTCTTGACCGCATCGGACCAGATGCCCGGCAGCTTTCCAGGACCGCCGAGGTTCGCGCCGTAGTTGTTGCGCTTGAACTCCGGCTTCTCCGAGGCGCCCCATTGCGTGGCCTTCAGCGAGTCGCCACGATGGAACTCGAACGCGGCGCCGTGAAACGAGCTGCCGCCGGATTTGGTCACGGCCATGATCTGGCCCGAGGTCGTCGAGCCGTACTCGGGCGCGTAGTTCGACGTCAGGACCTTCACCTCGCTGACCATGTCCGGCGACATGGGAAAGTCCTGGAAAATCGAGACCATACCGCCCTGGCTCATGAAGCCCTGCTGCATGCTGACGCCGTCCAGCGAGGCTTCGTCGCCCGACTGCAGCCCGCCATTGATGCGCGCGTCGAACGCGTTGTTGCCGCCACCGGTGCTGACACCAGGCATCAGGGTGGCGAACGAGGCCGCGGCGCGCGGGCCGCTGTTCATCAGCAGCGGGAGCTGGTTGAGCGTTTCCGGCGAGATGCCGTGCTCCTGCGTGCCGGTCACACTCAGCATCGACGAACCGCCGATGACCTCCACGCGTTGATCCTGGGCCCCAACCTGCAGCTCGATATCCACCTGCTGCACCGAGCTCAGCGTTACGGTGATGTTCGGCTGCACCACCTGCTGGAATCCCTGTTTCCCGATGGTGAGCTCGTAGCGTGCCGGCGGCAGGTTACGAAACGCGTACTCTCCCTCCGGCCCGGAAATGGTGGTCGCGACCGTCTGGTCGGTCGAGAGGTTGCGAAGCGTCAGCGCGGCCTCGGGGACGACGGCCCGCGAGCTGTCGCGGACGACGCCGGTGATCGCGCCGTTCGTGCTTTGAGCGGCGGAGCTGGCAGGAAGGATCAGTAACAGCGCTGCAGTCCCGACCAGGAGTCGACGAGGAGAAGACACGGGATACCTCCGTACGAACAGCGGATGGTGGCGTGCCGAAGGACGTCGTAGGCCACTGAACGAGCGAGTGCGATATACCACAGTCCCCATAGCGGCGCAACAACACTGGGACCGTTGGAACCGCATTCGCCAGTGCCGACCGCTATTTCTTCACGCGCAGGTTCTCGACGATCTCCACCCACCCGCCAAGGGGCGCGCCGATCGAAAAGTTACCGACGACAATGTCGATGTCTCCGTCGCGATCGAAGTCGGCGGCATCGAGCGTCGCGTGTGAGGGCCGCCCGGCCTTCAGCGTGTGCCGCTCGAACACGCCGGCGCTGGTCTGCTCGAGCCAGACGATTGCCGGCAGGGCTCGGGCCTCCGGATCGTCCGAGGGGACCAGCGCACAGGCCACGACATCCCGATCGCCGTCGCCGTCGAGATCGACCGCCTGAGCCCGGTGCGCTCCCGCCAACGCCGTCAGCGTGCGCTCGGTGAAGGGAAAGCCGCCGGTGTTCTCGAGCCAGCGGATGCCGTGATAGGGCTTGAGCGTGTGGTCGTCGAACATGTCGCCGTTGGTCATCAGCACGTCGAGGTCGCCGTCGTTGTCGAAGTCGACCACCTCGATTCCCGACGAGCCCCAGCCAGGATGCGGCGCGGCGTACAGCACCTGCGGCTCGAACCGCATGCCGCCACGGTTCAGGAAGGCGACAACCGTCTCGTGCTCCTGCGCGAACAACACAATCAGATCGGGTTTCCTGTCGCCGTCGAGATCGGCGGGTACTGTGTGGATCGAGCCGGTGCGCTTGTCGATCGTGTGCCTCACGAACGAGGGGGGGTCGCCATTGCCATTTGCACGTCGAAGGATCGCGAGGTCTCCGGTACGACGCCAACCGAACCTCGCCACGGCGAGATCCAGGCGGCCATCGCTGTCGAAATCCGCGGCTTCCACGTCCGCGACGCGCGGTCCCTGCTCGACGGTCATCGCCGTGTATCCGCCACCGTGTCGCCGTCTCAGCCACACCGTCGCTCCGCGGTCGTGATCGGACGGGGCGAAGCGGCCCAGATCGCCGACGACCAGGTCGAGCACACCGTCGGCGTCAAGGTCGATCGGCGCGACGTGGGCCGGGTTCGCCAGCCGCGCGATCTCTGCGAATGTCGCCCCGTCCTCGTACGGCCGCGTGACGTAGATGCCGCCGTGCCGCATGTCCGTGACGATCAGCTCTAGCCTGGCATCGCCGTCCAGATCGATGAGTCGGACGTTGGCCACCGCAGCATCACGCCCGCCCGACGGCGGGGCAATCGTTCGCAGCTTGAACGCGAGCGCGTTGTCGGGAGCGGGCCACCGCTCCGGCGCCGCGAGCATATCCGGGGCGTTCGCTTCGTAATAGCGGACGATCGACGACCATGCGGCCGGCAGTCGCACCAGCCGCGCGGCCGTGCCGCGCGGTCCGCTCGGCTCGGGCTGGTTGCTGCGGATGAGGAACATCCGGGCGATCTCGTCGCGCCAATGGCTTCGCGGCAGGACGCTGGGGGCGGGCCACTGATGACAGGTCGCGCATTCGATCCGGGCTGCCGCTTCACCGGCAGCGATGTCGGCGTCCGCGCGAGGCGGTGCCTGGGCGGCGCTGGTACTCGTCCCCGGGCGCGCGGTCAGAAGGCCTGTGCCAGCCGCGACGAGCAGGACGATGGCCGTGGTCGAGAGGCCCCTCACGCGACTATCTTACGCGCGCCGCCACTGTGGGAGAGATGTGGTCTGACGCCAGGGCGGTCGGGGCTGACCCAGGCGCCTACTCGCTCCGCAGCGCCACGGCAGGGT
>JBOGIX010000677.1:0-3546 GCA_050744685.1 Vicinamibacterales bacterium
GGACTGAAGGGCGATCGGCGGGCGGCGGGTGCCATTTCACTGGCGTCCGTCAGATAATCAACCTGCGGATCGACGTTCGCGGAACGAGCGTCCGGTCGCGATCGAATCAACAATTCGCATCTTCAAACGGAAGGGCAGTGTGCAGACATATTCCTTGACGCGTGCGCGCCGCTCCGACCGCCGGTCGCGTAACGCCCGCCTTTCGTTACGCCGCGCTGTTCGTGCAGCCGCGATCGTCGCGCTGGCTGGCATCATGCCGAGCAGCCTGGCCATCGCGCAGGTCAAAACGGCGACCGGCGCGGTCAAGGGCACGACGACCGCGGATGGCGCCATCAGGATCTTCAAGGGCATTCCGTATGCAGCGGCGCCCGTCGGCGAGCTGCGGTGGAAGGAGCCTCGTCCTGCCGCGGCGTGGGAGGGTGTGCGGGACGCCAGCGAACCCGGCGCCCAGTGCGTCCAGGGGCCTATCTTCAGCGACATCACTTTCCCGCGGCCCGCGAGCGAGGACTGCCTCAACCTCAATATCTGGACACCGGCAAAGGCTGCCGGCGATCGCTTGCCGGTCATGGTCTGGATTCACGGCGGCGGATTCCAGGCGGGCGCCGGGGCCGAACCACGCCACGACGGCGCGGCGTTCGCACGTAAAGGGATCGTGCTCGTCACCCTGAACTACCGCCTGGGGGTCTTCGGGTTTCTGTCCCATCCCGAGCTCACGAAGGAATCGGGCCGCAATGCGTCTGGCAACTACGGCATGCTCGATCAGGTAGCGGCGCTCCGGTGGGTGCGCGACAACATCGCCGCATTCGGCGGCAACCCGGACAATGTCACGATCTTCGGCGAGTCTGCGGGCTCGTTCGCGGTGAGCGCGCTGATGGCCTCGCCGACCGCCGCCGGGTTGTTCCACAAGGCCATCGGCGAGAGCGGCGCCTACTTCACGGGCGCGACCGGCACGCTGGCGCTGCAGCCGCTTGCCACGAGCGAACAGCACGGAGCGAAGTTCGCCTCGTCTGTCGGCGCCGGCTCGCTGGCGGCGCTGCGCGCGAAGCCTGCCGAGGAACTGCTGAAGGTCGCTCTGAAGACCCAGCCGTGGTTCAGCCCGAACATCGACGGGTTCTTTCTCCAGACGGACGTGGCCGCGGTGTTTGCCGCCGGCAAGCAGGCACGAGTACCGCTGCTGGCCGGCTGGAACGCCGACGAAGTCCGCGCGGGCATCGTCCTCGGCAAGGAGAAGCCGACGATGCAGGGTTTTGCGGCCCAGACACGCAAGCGTTTCGGCGATCATGCCGACGCGATCCTCGAGGCGTACCCCGCGACATCGGAGGCCGAGGCTCTCGAGTCGGCGGCCGCGCTGGCGAGCGACACGTTCATCGGCTACGGGACGTGGAAATGGATCGAGGTGCACGCGCAGACAGGTGGGGTGCCGGTGTACCGGTACTCGTTCGACCGCGATATCCCGGTAGCTTCCGACGCGAAGGTCAACGGCGTCCCGGCGACATCGAAAGACATTGGCGCTCGTCATGCGGGTGAGATCGAGTACGTGTTCGGCGCGCTCGAGTCGCTGCGTAATGTCACGTGGGAGCCGGCCGACCGCAAGCTGTCGGACGCCATGACGACCTACTGGTCCAACTTCGCCCGGAGCGGCGATCCCAATGGCGCCGGGCTGCCGGACTGGCCGCGCTACGATCCGAAGTCCGCGATGGTCCTGCACCTCGACGAGACCATTCGTGCCGCCACGGACTCGACGCGGGCGCGCTACGAGGCGCTCGACGCCTACACGCGGCAGCAGGCACGATAACGCGGATCGGATATATCGTCTTCCGATGACCGAACCCGCGAACGCCGCACTGCCGCTGGCCGGCCTGCGCGTGCTCGATTTCACGCGCGTGCTGGCCGGGCCCCTCGCGACGATGCTGCTCGGCGACATGGGCGCCGAGGTCATCAAGATCGAGGATCCGAGGCATGGGGACGACACGCGCGAATGGGCGCCGTTCGTCGGCGGCTGGAGCACCTACTTCCTGAGCGTCAATCGCAACAAGAAGAGCGTGGCCGTCGACATGAAGTCGGACGATGGCCGGGCGCTGCTGGAGGACCTGATCCGATCGGCCGACGTGCTGGTGGAGAACTTCCGCCCCGGCACGCTCGAGCGCCTCGGCTTCGGTCCCAATCGCGCACGTGCCCTCAACGAGCGGTTGATCTACTGTTCCATCTCCGGCTACGGGGCCACTGGCCCGCGGCGCGACCTTCCCGGCTACGACCTCGTGATCCAGGGAGAGTCCGGACTGATGGACGTCACCGGCTTTCCCGAGACGGGGCCGACCAAGGTCGGCGTGGCGATTACGGATTGCCTCGCCGCGCTCTACTGCGTCCAGGGGATCCTGCTCGCGCACATCGCGCGTGCACGAACCGGCAAGGGTCAGTTCCTCGACGTCGCGCTACTCGATGCGGCGGTGTCGGTACTCGGGCTGCCGGCCGGCATCGTGGCGGCTACCGGCAGGGGCCCGGGCCGGCGCGGAAACGAGCACCCCTCCCTCGCGCCTTACGAGCCGTATCCGGCCGCGGACGGGCGCGTGGTCGTCGCGGTGGCCAACCCGCGCCTCTGGTCGCGCTTCTGCGCGGCCATGGGCTTCGAGGCGCTCGAGCACGATCCGCGGTTCGCGACCAACAGCGCGCGCCTCGAGAACCGGGCGGCGCTGAACGAATCCATTCGCGCGTCGTTCGCGGCGCAAACCGTCGATTCGCTGCTCGACCGGCTCGGCGCGGCGGGCGTGCCCTGCGGCCGCGTCAGGACGATCGACGAGGTGCTCGTCGATCCGCAGCTGGCGGCGCGGCAGATGCTCGTCGAGATAGACACCGCTGAGGGGGCCGTCAAGGTGCCCGGCAATCCGATCAAGCTGTCCGATATGCGTCCCGCGTCGGCCCCGCCCCCCTCGCTCGGCGAGCACACAGACGACGTGCGCAGTTCCGTGGCTCGCGGCAACCCATCGAGGGAATAGACGTCCGGACTTCAGAAACCGCAGACGCTCGGAAGCGAACCGCGAAACGGTTGGCCGCGAGTCGGCGTAGACCGTGAGAAGCGTCGCGCGCTTACGGTCTCCGTAAGCGGCCGCGCCGCGATCGGCGGAGGCTACCCTGTTTACGTCGCGGTTCGAGCTTTGCAGGCGCGATCGTGTGACTCGACCGGCTCGCGCCCGGGTTCCCTGGATCCTTCTCCTCATCGGCGTCGTGAATGCGTTCGCCGTTCTTCCGGGCGCGAGGTCGTACCTGGCGACCTCGGCCGAACAGCTCGACCCCAGGGACGCGACCGTGCGTTTCGTCCCGGCCGACCTGCAGGACACGGGGTGGTTAAAGGCCGTCCACGACGCGCAGATCAAGGCGGCGGAGAACGCGTCGGCGTTTCACCGCTTCCAGTTCACCGATCGATCGGCTGAAAGCGCGATCACGTTCCGGCATCGCATCGTGGACGATGCGGGCAAGACCTACAAGGCGGCCCACTACGATCACGGCAACGGTCTGGCGATTGCCGACGTGGACGGCGACGGGCTGACC
>JBOGIX010000678.1:0-4316 GCA_050744685.1 Vicinamibacterales bacterium
GCTGGAACCTGCTGGGAGCTGGAAGCTGGAAGCTGGGAGCTGACTAGTGTTCAACACCATCAAAGCTCTGAATCGCCGGCAGCTGTTCAGGGTCGCCGGTTTCTTCGGCGCCGGCGGACTGCTGCCAGCGTCGGCGGCATGCGCGGCGCAGGGGCGTCGGACGGTGGCTACGGCCGCGCCCGCGGCGGAAGCGGACGTCTACACGCGAATCGGCGTGCGCCCGCTCATCAACTGCCGCGGCACGTTCACGATCATCGGGGGATCGGTGGAGCTGCCCGAGGTGCGGTCGGCCAAGAGCATCGCCAACCAGCAGTTCGCCCACCTCGACGAGGTGATGGACGCCGTGGGCCGGCGGCTCGCGGAGCTGACCGGCGCCGAGTGGGGCATGGTCAGTGCCGGCTGTGCCGCGGCGATGTCGCACGCGACCGCGGCGTGCGTGGCGGGCGGCAACCCCGATCTGCACGTGCGCATCCCCAACCTCGAGGGATTCCAGAAAGACGAAGTCATCATTCCCACGCATTCACGGAACGTCTACGACGCGGCCATTCGCGCCGTGGGGGTCAAGATCATCGAGGTCGATTCGCCCGAGGCGCTGCAGCTCGCCATCGGCCCGCGCACGGCGATGATCTACATCAATGCGAGCCCGCGCACCGACAGCGGCCCGATGTCCACCGAGTCGATCTGCGGTATCGCCAAGGGTCACAACGTGCCGGTGTTCGTGGATGCGGCGGCGGAGATCCTGACGATTCCCAACGTGCACCTCCAGCGCGGGGCGACGCTCGTCGGCTACAGCGGCGGAAAATACATCCGCGGCCCGCAGAGCGCCGGCCTGCTGCTCGGGCGCAAGGACCTGGTGCAGGCCGCCTGGGTGCACAGCGCACCGCATCACGGCTACGCGCGCAGCATGAAAGTCGGCCGCGAAGAGATGATCGGCATGCTGGTGGCGGTCGAGCGCTGGGTCGCGCGCGATCACGCCGCCGAATGGAAGGACTGGGTGGCGCGCTGCGAGCACATCGCCGCCCGCGCCTCGAAGGTGGCCGGCGTCACGGCGCTGGTTGAGGAGGATCCGGGCCCAGGGCTGAGCAACCGCAGCCCGCGGGTGACGCTCCGCTGGGAATCCACGGCGCTCGGGCTCACGGGACAGGATGTCGTGAAGATCCTGGACACCACGGAACCACGCATCACCCTCAACGCCGCCGGCCGCGGCAACACCGGACAGGACGCCCCTGGCGACACCGGCATCACCATCGTCCCGGCGATGATGAAGGCCGGCGAAGAGAAGGTCGTCGCGGATCGACTCGTGGCGGTGCTGTCCGAAAAGCGGCCGCCGTCCACGGCCGCCTCCCTCGCCGCCCCGGCGTCGGATCTGTCGGGCCGCTGGGACGTGGAGATTAAGTACGTCGCAAGCACGTCGACCCACACCGTGCACCTCCGCCAGGACGGCAACCGCCTGTCGGGACTCCACCAGGGCAACTTCGTGGCCCGCGACATCGCCGGCACGATCGACGGCGACGCCGTCGCGCTCGCCAGCGTGGTGACGGAGCGTCATGGCGACTCGCTCAACTACCGCTTTGCCGGCAAGGTGGCCGGCGACACGATGTCCGGGACGCTCGAGATGGGAGAGTATCGAGGCGCCGCGTGGACCGCGCGCCGCGCCAGGGCCTGACGATCACGCGACTGATGCCAAGAATGCCAGGAGTGCCGGCAATGCCATGAATGTGCGGGGCATTCGTCTGACGCTGCCACATTCGTACCGGATCCGCCCGATGCCGCGCAGTTTGCCCCTCTTATTCTTGGCATTTTTGGCATTGGAGGAGACAGGTTATGCGAACGAACACCCGTAGGAAGTTCCTGGCCGCAACCGTGCCCGCGCTGGCCGCCGCTGCGCCGATCGCGGCCACGCGCCGGCAGAAGCCCGAGGCCGCTGCCGCCCCGCGCAAGCGGACCTATCGCAAGACCACGCCGACGTCCATGACGTTCAAGGGACAGCAGCTTTACAGCCCGGAGCTGTCGTTCGGTAACCTGGTGTTCGTGTCGGGGAAGGGCGGCGGCGTCAAAGCGACCGGCAACGTCACCGAGCAGACGAAAAACGTGCTGGATCAGATCGAGGAGTCGCTGAAGCTGGCGGGTTCATCGATGGACAAGGCGCTGAAAGTCAACGTCTATCTCACTGATATCGCCAACTTCGAGGGCATGAACGCCGCCTACCAGGGCCGCTTCGGCGCCGAGCCCCCGGTCCGCACCACCGTCGCCGTCAGCGCGCTGCCCGACGGGTCGCTGGTCGAGATTGATTGTATGGCGCATATTTGACGCAGTCGCCCAGTTTCCAGTTTCCAGTTTCCACTTGTATTTTCACGGTTGCCGGTTTCCAGTTGCTGGGGGAAGCCTCAAACAGGGCAATGAAACCGTGGGCCGGACGCGGCCAAAGTGACTGGCAACTGGCCACCGTGAGAGAGAACCTGGAAACTGAGAACTGGAAACTGGGAACTTCGAGACTCGCGCCTGCTTGACTCGAAAATTCCCCGCTGCTACGATGCCGCCCGCATCGTTACAGGTTCGTCGTTTCACGATGCGCAACGGCAATCCGTAGGTAGACTGGAGCGGTCGCGGCCGGACCGCGCGGCGGCTCGACGTTCAGCGACGGAAGGCAGTTCGGGTTCGCGGCCTCCTTCCGATCTCCCGTTTCGTGAGCGATCCGCGGTTTCCGCGATCGCCCGACAACCACTTCACTTCAGGAGCCACTGACAAAAAAACGCCATCTCTTCACGACGCCAACTGTGCCCATGTGAAGAATCGATAATCGAATAACAACGGAAGGAGGTACTTGTGTCCAGCAAACACTGGCTCCGCTCGGTCGCCATCACGCTGACCCTGGTCATCCCGGCTGCCGCTCACGCGCAGATCCGCTCCGCCACCATCACCGGCACGGTCACGGATCCCAGCAGGGCCGTCGTGCCCGGTGCCACCGTCGTCATCACCAACCAGGACACCAACGTGACGACCGACCTCGTGACGAGCGAGGGAGGCCTGTTCACCGCCCCCTACCTTCCGGCCGGCACTTATACGGTGGAAGTATCGCTGCCTGGATTCGCGACGTTCCGGCGCACGGGCATCGTGGTCTCGACGGCCGAAACCGTGCGCGTCCCCGTGGAGCTCGCCGTCAGCCAGGTCGGCGAGCGGGTGGACGTCGCGGCCGAGGCGCCGCTGCTCCAGACGGACCGCACCAGCGTGTCGGGCGCCATCGGCGCCGAGATGATCGAGGCGCTGCCGAACATCACGCAGAATCCGCTCGCCTACGCGTTCCTGCAGGCGGGCGCCGTGCCGCGCAATGCGACGAACGATACGCAGGGGGCCAACTCGTTCGGCATCGGCGTGGACGGGCGCCGCACCTGGTCCGCGGTCGGCGTCAACGGCGGACGCGCGTTCACCAACGACATCCAGCTCGATGGTCTGCCGGTAATGGGCGGCGGCTACAACGAAGCCTCGGTGGTCCCGAACACCGAGGGCCTGCAGGAGGTCCGCGTGATCTCCAACAACTTCAGCGCGGAGTACGGCCGCGGCCAGGCCGTCATCGCCATGAGCACGAAGTCCGGGACGAACGCGTTTCGCGGCCAGGGCGTCTACATGATGCGGCACGAAGGGCTCGACGCGAACTCCTTCTCGAACAACGCACAGGACATTCCCAAGCGCGAGTTCCGCGTCAACGATGCCGGCGGATCGATTGGCGGCCCCATCCTGCGCAACAAGCTGTTCTTCTTCAGCAGCTATCACCTGCTCCGCAACGACCAGAACATCACGTCGCTCCTGACGGTGCCCACTGCGCTCGAGCGCGTCGGCAACTTCAGCCAGACGTTCATCCGCGACGAGAACGGGAATCCCGTGCCGGCGCGCATCTTCGACCCGTTCAACGTGACGCAGATCAACGCGGATCTCTACCGCCGCGCCGAAATCCCGAACGCCATCATCCCGAACCCGGATCCGTACGCGGTGCGGATGTACAGCTTTTTCCCCCTGCCCAACCGCACGCCGGACGACGTCTTCAACACGAACAACTTCGAGGCGACGACGACACAGTCGATACGCCGGCACAGCTCGAACAATCGCGTCGATTTCAAGTGGAAGAACCAATCCATCTACGGCAGCGGCGGCATTTCGTATGCCGAGGTGATGACGCCGCGGCCCTTCGGCACCGCACCGTTCAACGACGCTGCCGCGACGCGCACCGATAAGAACCCGTACATCCAGGTTGGCGATGCGGTCGTGCTCAGTCCGACGCTGGTGCTCGACGTCCGCTACGGCCTCGCCCGCGTGAACAC
>JBOGIX010000679.1:0-4396 GCA_050744685.1 Vicinamibacterales bacterium
GCGTGGGAAAGAGGTCCAGCCCCGAGATCATCTCGGCCGACACCTGCCCTGCCGGGATGCGTCCCGGCCACCGGATCACGCCGGGGACGCGGAAGCCGCCTTCGTATGTCGACGCTTTCGAGTCGCGCAGCGCGCCGGCCGAGCCTACGTCCCATCGCTGCACGCCCGCCTGCATCATGCGGGGCGGCGCGCTCAGCCACGGACCGTTGTCGCTCGTGAAGATGACGATCGTGCGGCGATCCAGCGCGCGCTCGGAGATCGTGCGCAGCACCTGGCCCACGCTCCAGTCGATCTCCTCGATCACGTCGCCATAGAGGCCCGCGCGTGAGTGGCCGCGGAAGCGCTCGGACGTCGACAGCGGCAAGTGCGGCATGTTGTGCGCGAGGTAGAGGAAGAACGGCTGCTCGCCAGCCTCGCGGATGAAGCGAATGGCTTCCTGCGTGTACCGCGCCGTGAGCGTCGGCTGCACGACCGGCCGTTCGATCACCGCGTGGCCGCGCAGGAGCGGCACCGGCGGCGTGCTCGCGACGAAGGGCGGCATGTAGTCGTTCGAATACGGCAGCCCGAAGAAGGCGTCGAACCCGTGCTCGAGCGGGTTCGATTCGTCCCGGTCGCCGAGGTGCCACTTGCCGACCATGCCCGTCCGGTAGCCGCGAGTCTTCAGCACTTCCGCCAGCGTGATCTCGCGCGCCGGGAGCGAGGCCTCGGCGCCCGGTCCGATCGCGTTGATCATGCCGCTCCGCACCGCGTATCGGCCCGTCAGCAGCCCCGCACGGCTGGGCGTGCAGACGGAGGCGGGCGCATAGAAGGACGTGAGACGTATGCCCTCTCGCGCCATCCGATCGAGGTGTGGCGTTCGAATGGTCGGATGACCGTAGGACGAGAGGTCGCCGTAGCCGAGGTCGTCGGCCAACACGATCACGATGTTCGCCGGCGCCTCGGCCTGCGCGCGTGCCGTGCGCGACGAGCGCGGAACGTCCAGGACGAGGGCGAGACCGAGAACCGTGAGGGCGAGATGGAGTATCCGCATCATGATCCGACCGCGCCATGGCGGGACAAAACCACCATGACTGTGCTACTGTCCCGGTCCGCCGCGGCCGAACTCGCGTTCTGCCAGCCAGCCTTCGAGGACGACAACTATATGCCGCAAGACGGCCCCCTGGCGACAGGAGGCCGCCTGCGAGGACAACAGCTGCCGCAAAGATGGCCCCGTGGCGGCACGAGGGCCGCCGAGCGAGGACAACAGCTGCCGCAAGATGGCCCCCTGGCGACAGGAGGGCCGCCCGCGAGGACAACAGATGCCACGTGCTCTCCCTCTCATCGTGACCACCCTCGTCGTGTCTGCGTCGGTGGGCGCAGCCTTCTTCCAGGCGCCGGACCCGCAGGCGCCCAATCCCGACAGCGCCTATTCGCTCGGACCGGACTCGTTGCCGCGCGACGGCGTGGCCAGGGGCGAAGTGCGCGGACCGTTCACGCTCCCGGGCGAAGCGTATCCAGGAACGCAACATACCTATTGGGTGTACGTCCCGGCGCAGTACGACCCGTCCGTGCCCGCGAGGCTGATGATCTTCAACGACGGGCAGGCCTACAAAAACATGGAGGGGGACCTGCGGGCGCCGAACGTGCTCGACAACCTGATTTACCGCAGGGAGATTCCCGTGATGCTGGCGGTCTTCATCAACCCCGGCCGGCGTCCCGATCAGCCGGAGCCGACGCCGCAGGAATGGGGCGACCGCACGACCAACAGGCCTGCGGAATACAACTCCCTCGACGACAAGTACGCACGCGTCATCGTCGACGAGCTGATGCCGGCGCTGCACAAGGAATACAACATCTCGAAGGATCCCGAGCATCACGGCATCGGCGGCGCGAGCTCGGGCGCCATCGCCGCGTTCACGGTGGCCTGGCAGCGACCGGATCATTTCCGCAAGGTCCTCAGCATGATCGGCAGCTTCGTGGACCTGCGCGGCGGCCACGCCTATGCCGATATCGTGCGCAAGGCGGAGCGCAAGCCGATCCGCATCTACCTGCAGGACGGCCGCAACGACAACCGCGGCATCGGCCGCGGCGGCACCTACAACCAGAACCGCGACTGGTTCCATCAGAACGTGCGCTTGATGCAGGCGCTCACCGAGAAGGGATACGACCTGAACTATCAATGGGGTATCGGCCGGCACAACCAGAAGCACGCCGGTGCCGTCTTCCCCGACATGATGCGCTGGCTGTGGCGCGATCACCCGGTTTCGACCGACGTCAACGACACCGTGGAGCGATCGTTCAACGTGCCGTCCACGCGAAAGTCTCAATAGCGTCGAAACGCACCGGCGATGCCCACCACACTCGAGCCCATCCTGACCACGCCGGCTGTAGGGCCGGCTCCGATCGCACTCGACCACCGGCGGCGCACGGCCGATCGGATCTTCCGCGGCGCGCTGGCGTTCAATGCCGCCCTCACCGTGTTCTGGCTCGTGGTGATCGCCACCGGGCGCAGTCCGGTGTTCTTTCAGAGCTACACGCTCGATCGCACGGCGCTCCTCCGTGTTGCCGCCGGAGTGCTGATCTTCTACGTGTTGTGGGGCTTCATCTGGTACGGCGTCAAGACGGCGCTCCTGACATACTTCGTCGGTCTCGGCAAGGAGGAACGGCGGCGCGCGTTTTCGTCGCGCATGAACGAGCCGTTCGAGGTTTCGGAGTTCCTCGCGCGTTACTCGGAACGGCGGATCCGAATCGCCGACATGATCGGCCGTCGCGGGCGCTTCATCACGCTGGCCCTCGCCTCGTTCTTCTACTTCTACGGCCGCGTCTCTAGTGAGCCCACACCGGCGTTCGCGACGCTGTTCCTGGCCGACAACCTGTTCGACGCGGTCGCGACGAGCTGGATTTTCCTGGGGTTCTACTACGTCAACGGCCGCCTGGCCGCGGCGTTCTACGGCCCGCAGTCGCGGATCATGGACGGCGTGCTCGCTCGCGCCAACTGCCTGCTGATTACCACGTTGTGGACGGTGTTCAAGTTCGTGATGGTGCCGATCGGCGCGCGGCTGGCGGCCATCTACCAGCCGGCGCAGTTCGCCGTCGTCTTCGCGATGATCTGGGGCTCCTACATCATCACCGACGCGCTGGCGGAGATCGGGGGCTCGCTGTTCGGGCGGCAGCAGATTCGTGTGCGTGGCATCGGAGACGTCAACCGCAAATCGATCGCGGGAACGGTCACCGGTTTCGCCGGCTGCCTGTTGTTCTGCGTCGCGATCGTGCTCTCGAACGGCCTGCCGCCGGCCTGGATCGGACTGGCTGCTGCGATCAGCGTCTCGAACACGGCTCTGGAGCTCTACTCTCCCCGCGGCACCGACGATTTCACCATGGCGACGGGAAACGCCCAGATCTGCTGGGCGTTCGGCGCGTTCGTCATTGGGTGATCCCTCACGCGGTCGCCGCTCGCGGGCGCCAGGCATGAGCGCTCGCCACTGCCAGCGAGGGCGCCGTAGCGCCTCGCGGATCCATTGCGACGCCTCGACAGGCTCAGGATCGCCTCGAGCGTAGTCAGGGGAGACAGCAGATCAATCGAGCCGCCGCACGGCGACAGGATCGACGCGCGACGCCTGCCAGGCTGGTCCGAGACAAGCGTTCCGTTCGAACGGCGACGCGCGAGACCGGTCGCACCGCCGGCTCCGGCGCAAAGCGGGCTCTGCAAATGACGTTGAAAGATGAGGGCGAACTATCCGAAGAGATTGCCGAACAGAACAACTTGCTGCTCGGTACTCGGGGCTCGGTACTCGGGGCTCGCGGCCAAGCGGCGGGAAGTGTAGCGACATGCCGGAAGTTGGCGGTTTGTGTCGCGAAAGGCTGGGGTGGATTACGGCTCGCGCTTCTTGGATTCCGATTCCTCGTCGGCCGCGAGCGTGACCTGGACGGCCGAGAGCGTCAGCCCCGCGAGCCAGGGCCGCGCCCGGATTTCGGGCGCGGGAGCGGGATCCCGCACCTCGTCTTCCGTGGAGATGTGCACACCGCCAAAGACGTTCTCCATCACGTCGATGTCGGGCTTCTTTCTCACCGGGTCCATCACACCGTAAGTCATTGCATCTATGGTGCCTGACCGACCTCAGCCGCATTCCATGCCGGCTCCGCTGATGTAGACTGTCGGCCGTCCACCGCTCATCGCCCCTCTTCCTACCGGGAGACTCGTGTGAGGCCTGCCCGCAAGCCGCTGCCGTCCAACCTGACGCTCGACCAGCAACGTGAGCTCCTGCTTCGTCCCGAGAGGAACACGACCGGCCACGTGCCGCTCGAGGAAGCCAGCCGGTATCCCTTTCAAGCTCGCGCGACCGGGTGGTCGCGGGTGAACGCGTGGTGGCTCGCCGAGGCGTCGTGGCTCGCCTACTGGCAGGACGAACCCCGGCTC
>JBOGIX010000680.1:0-4142 GCA_050744685.1 Vicinamibacterales bacterium
TTCTGCATCGGCGAAGGATGTGCGCGCCTGCTCCAGCACGGTCGGCGGATATGCCGCCTGCTCGTCGAACTGGGCCATCGAACCGGGCGCGTCGTGAAAACGATCCGACAACAGGTACCCGAGCACCGGCCGCGCCGGATACGTCAGCGGCCATCGGACGATGCCGACGGGAATGCCGGCGTTCGACAGGATGCTCCAGAGCGGCCTGGCGCGCCATGCGGAGGACGAATCGGGCTCCGCGCGGACGATGCCGAGCTGCACGAGCAGGTGGGAGAAGCAGTGGTCGGGCAGCTGATAGATCGGACGGCTGTCGCCGCGCGCGACGTACTCGGATGCCGATCGCACCCCGTTCTTGAACGCATACATGCCGGTGGCGGCCGCGGCCCACACCGGTCCCGGCTGTGTCGGCCGCACCGTTGCGAGGTACATCGAGGCGCCCGACTCGAGCAGCTTCGAGAAGTTCGGCAGGCGGCCTTCCGTCGCACGCGTCCGCAGGTATTCGAGCGAGGCGCCGTCGAGCAGCAGCATCATGACCCGTGGGCGCCCGGGCACGAGATCGTGCCGGCCGGTGTCGGGCCCGGGCCATCTCGGCGGCTCGGTCCGGGGCACCGCCGGACCGCGCGCTGCGAGCGGCAGCGCGATCGACCCGACCGCCGCCAGCGTGAACAGCGCCCCGCCAACCCGGCTGCCGCGCCGGCCGTACGAGTAGTGCACGATCGCCGTGGCCAGCAGCGCGAGCGCGGACGCGCCGGTCGCGAACGCACCCGCCACCATCCGGCGCGCCGCGACCTCGCCAAGGCCGGTGCGGAACGCGTCGACGTTGAGCCACATGAGCAGAGAGGCCACCGCGGCGCCAATCGCAGACAGCCAGGCGAGCACCCGCACGCTCGCCCATCCCGGCGACAGCGAATTCATGCTGAAGAACTCCCGAATCACGATCAGCAGATAGAACGCAATGGCGATGTGGAGACCGTAGGTCAGGCCGAGCGTGAGGAACCACCGCCACGTCGTTGCCGACAACAACGGCACGTGCGGGTTCAGCTGCAGCACGAGCACGGTCAGGTACGCCGCGCTCAACGCTCCAGCGAGCAGCGAATTGGTGAACATGCGCAGGAAGCGCATAGATGACTGCTAATGTATCGCGGCCAGGGCGACCGGCTTCAGTTTCCAGTTGCCAGTTTCCAGTTGCCATCAAAGTTTCTTTCTGGTTTCCAGTCGACTGGTAACCATAAAGACAACAACCGGAGACCGGAAACTGGCAACTGGCAACTATTCAGCAGCGCGCCGTCCCACCGCGACCCGGAGAATCGACGCTATACTGCGATCATGCTCGTCGACGTCGACGCTGCCGTGCTCGAGAACCGGCGGCTGTCGGACTCATACAGCGTGCTCGCTCTCGACGCGCCGCAGATTGCCGCCATCGTCAAGCCGGGACAGTTCGTGATGCTCAAGCCGTCGCGCGGCACGGATCCGTTGCTGCGGCGGCCGTTCTCCGTGTTCGAAGTCCTCCGGAACGCCGCGGGTGCGCCGACCGGCATCTCGATCCTCAACAAGCGCGCGGGCGTGGGCACGACGATGCTGTACGACGCCGAACCGGGCGCGACCATCGGCTGCCTCGGCCCCCTCGGGCGTCCGTTCCAGCCGGTGCCTCCGCCGGTCGAAGCGTGGATGGTGGCCGGGGGCGTCGGGCTGGCGCCTTTCGCAACGCTGGCCGCGGCGCTCCAGGCGCTCGGCACGCCGACGACGCTGTTCTACGGCGCGCGCACGGCCGACGAGTTGTATTACGTGAATCTGTTCGAGCAGCTCGGCGTACACACCGTACTCTCCACGGAAGACGGCAGCCGGGGCCGCCACGGGCGCGTGACCGCTCCGCTTGCCGACTCGCTGGACGCGCTTGGTCCGGATGCGAGCACGGGGGTGCACCTCTACACCTGCGGCCCCACGCCCATGATGCGCGCCGTCGCGCGCCTGGCCGGCGAGCACCGCCGCCGTTGCTACGTGTCGCTCGAGCAGGTGATGGGGTGCGGCCTGGGCGGGTGCTACAGCTGCGTGGTGCCGACGCGCACGAATGGCGGCGCGCCGCATTTCGAGCGATCGTGCATCGAGGGCCCTGTCTTCGACTCCACGCGGATCGTCTGGGAAGCGCTGAAGCACTGATATGGATCTGTCGGTCTCGATAGGCTCCCTGCGCCTCGCCAATCCGCTCATCGCCGCGAGCGGCTGCTTCGGCTACGCCGTCGAGTATGCCGGCGCGGTCGATTTGTCGTCGCTTGGCGCCGTGGCCGTGAAGGGATTGTTCCTTACCGAGCGTGAAGGCCATCCGCCGCCCCGCATCGTGGAAACGCCGTCGGGCATGTTGAACGCCATCGGCCTCCAGGGCATCGGCGTGCATCGGTTCGTGGCGGAACGGCTGCCCGAGCTGCGTGGGCACCGCGCAGTCGTCGTGGTCAACATCTGCGGCACCACCATCGACGAGTACGTGGAGCTGGCGCGCATCCTGTCGGATGCCGAAGGCGTGGCCGCCCTCGAGCTGAACATCTCCTGCCCGAACATCAAGGAAGGCGGCATTACGTTCGGCTGCAGCCTCACCGGCACACACGCGGTCGTCAGCGCCGTCCGGAAGGTGACACGGCTGCCGGTGATCCCCAAGCTCACGCCGAACGTGACCGACGTCGCCTCGTTCGCGCGTGCGGCCGAAGAGGCCGGCGCCGATGCGGTCTCGCTGGTGAACACCTTCCTGGCGATGGCGATCGACGTCGAGACGCGCAGGCCCCGGCTCTCGAACATTGTCGGCGGCCTGAGCGGTCCGGCAATTCGTCCTATCGCCGTGCGGATGGTGTACGAGTGCCGGCAGGCGGTGAAGCTGCCGATCATCGGCATGGGGGGGATCGCGAACGCCACCGACGTGCTCGAGTTCATGATTGCGGGAGCCAATGCAGTGCAGATCGGCACGGCGAACTTCGTGGATCCGTTCGTCTGGGGCACGGTCGCCGACGGCCTGCGGCAATACATGACCCGGCAGCGCATCGAGCGCCTGGCCGACATCGTCGGCACGCTCGACACATCGAGGGAAGAACACGCGTGGATCAGCTCCTGATAGCGCTGGACGTGGAAAGCGCCGACAAGGCGTTCCGACTCGCGGACGCGCTGCGAGGCCGGGTCGGCGGATTCAAGATCGGCAACCGGCTGTTCACGGCCGAAGGCCCGTCCATCGTCAGGAGTCTGGCCGAGCGCGGCGATCGCGTGTTCCTGGACCTCAAGTATCACGACATTCCCAACACGGTGGCCACGGCCGTGTCCGCCGCAACGTCGATCGGCGCCTGGATGGTGAACGTCCACGCCTCGGGCGGGCTGCGCATGATGCAGGCGGCAGCGGATGCGGCACGGGACACGGCAGCGCGTGAGAATCGCCCGGCGCCGCTCGTCATCGGCGTCACCGTGCTCACCAGCATGAACGCGGGCATGCTCGGGGAGGTCGGCCTCGAGTCGCGAACGGTGCTCGATCAGGTCGAACGGCTGGCGCGGCTGGCGCGGCGGGCCGGCCTCGACGGTGTGGTCGCCTCGCCGCAGGAGACGAGCCTGATCAGGCGCGCCTGCGGGCCGGCGTTCGCGATTGTCACCCCCGGCATCCGCGGTGGCGCGGCGATGACCGGGAAGGACGATCAGGAACGGACGATGACGGCAGGAGAGGCGATCGCGGCGGGGGCGAGCTATATCGTGGTCGGGCGGCCGATTATCGGCGCGCCCGACCCACGTGAGGCAGCGGAACGGATCGGAAACGAAATCCGGACGCCTACTTTGCCGTGAAGAGGAAGTGGCCGCGGCGGTTCTGCTGCCAGCAGCTTTCGGTCTCTTCGGTGCAGAACGGCGTTTCTTCGCCCTTGCTCACGATGGTGACGCGGTCGGCGGGAATGCCGAGGCTCACCAGGTAGTCGCGGACGACGCCGGCGCGGCGCTCCGCGAGGGCGAGGTTGTACTCGTTGGTGCCGCGCGAGTCGGCGTGCCCTTCGACCATCACCTTCGTCGACGTCCATTTCTTCAGATAATCGACGTTCTTCTGGATCGAGCTTCGCGACTCCTGCGTGAGCTCGGTCGAGTCGAGTGCGAAGAACACGTCGGTGAGCACCCCCTTCTTATTGAGC
>JBOGIX010000681.1:0-4225 GCA_050744685.1 Vicinamibacterales bacterium
GAAGGCGGAAGCCACCGCTGAAGGCGGAGGCCACCCGCTGAACGCGGAAGCCACCGCTTCGCGAGGCGGGATGGCGAGACGACCTGTGGCTTCCGCCTTCAGGCGGAAGAATCGAACGCACACACAGCCCGCTGAGACCAGCAGCCAACGCCAGCTCTGCCATTCTCAATGCTTTCACGCTCGATGAAACGCTGCGGGCGCGTCCGTCACAAAAGTAGAAATCGACTGCGCACCGGCCTTTACACCCGGGCACTGCAGGGCTAAGATGCGTGCCTCTCATCAGCCGATGCGTGCCGGCCGCTACAACGCGGTGCAGCAATGCCGGTTCCCTCCTCCGCACGACGCGGGGCTGGCGAACCGCAACACGCGACTTCGCGTCTCGTGCATCACAGAGGAAACGCCATGCCCACGACCACCGTCAGCAAGACGATCGGACAAGTCACCGAGCTCACGGTCATCGCCCCGCTGAAACCCGGCGCCGCCACCACCCTGCGCCAGGTGCTCAACGGCCTCCAGGTCACTCCGGAGAGTCCAATCAAGCAGATCGGCACCATTCATTTCGCGCGCTGGGTCATCATCGACAACGACTCGCGACTCCTGTTCACCAGCAACTTCGACGGCTCCTGGGAAAACTATCTGCGCGATTTCTCGCAGAAGACGCCCGAGGGCATGGACCGGATCTTCGGCCATTGCGATGGCTATCCAGCCGGCGGCTGCCGCGACTTCGAGGCGTTCAAGGACTACGTCGCCAAATACCAGGTCACCACCGATCTGTTCTACGCGGCATATCCAGAGACGTCGGTGAAAGGGGTCGTCGAAGCGCTGCGCGTGAAGAAGCTGACCGACGAGTTCCTGCGCCAGCTCGGATGATCCACGGGCAAGCGGGCATGCCATCCATCGAGAACGAGCTCCACGATATCCAGGGGAACATCCTGCGCGCGTACGGCTTTCCGTTCGCGCGCTACCAGGTCGTGCGCGTGACCGACCGCGACGGCGCGCGACGGCTCCTCAAGAGCGTGCTCGATCAGCAACTGGTGACCACTGCCACGACCTGGGATCCGCAGTCGAAGCCCGGCGCGACGCTCAACGTGTTCTTTTCCTGGACCGGCCTCGCTGCCATGGGCGTGCCGCAATCCTCGCTCGACACCTTCGCTCCCGAGTTCAGGGAGGGCATGGCGGTACGCAAGGAGCTGCTCGGTGATGTCGGCGCGAGCGATCCGGACATCTGGGAATTCGGCAACGATCCCGACGCGAATCATGTGTTCTTCGCGGTCTACGGACGCACGCTCGCCGATCGCGACCGCATGCTCGCGCAGCTGCGTGCCGAGCTCGACGCGGTTGGACACGCCGTCGAGGTCACGCACCGGCAGGATGCCGCGATGCTCGCGAACCGTCGCGAACACTTCGGATTTGCCGACGGCATCGGCCAGCCCTCCATCGCCGGCAGCGGCGTGCGCGAATATCCGGGAGAGGGCACGCTGCTGCCCGATGGCACGTGGGCGCCGCTCGCGGCCGGCGAGTTCGTCCTCGGCTGGCCGGGTGAGACCGGCTACGCCGTCGAGATGCCGAAACCGGACGCGCTCGGCCGCAACGGCAGCTATCTGGTCTACCGGAAACTGGAGCAGCACGTGCCGTCCTTCCGCGCGTTCCTTGCCTCGCAGGCGGAGCGGATCTACGGCGACGTCTCGCCCGCCGCAATCGAGCGGCTTGCCGCGAAGCTGGTGGGCCGCTGGCGAAGTGGCTGTCCGCTCATGCACGCGCCGGAGGCGGACGACGAGACGCTGGCGGACGATTGGGATCGCAACAACGACTTCGGTTACGCCGCCGATCCGGCGGGGGCGATCTGTCCGTACGGCTCGCACATACGCCGGATGAACCCGCGCGACGGCCGCGCCGGAGACGCGCTCGTGCGCACGCATCGCATCGTCCGCCGCGGCCTGCCCTACGGCTCGTGGCTCGAGGCGGGAACGACCGACACCGAGGAGCGCGGCGTGGCGTTCATGGCCATCAACGCGAGGATCCAGTATCAGTTCGAGTTCATGCAGACCGAATGGATCAACAGCGGCGAGTTCGCCTCGCTCTCGCGCGACGACGTGGACCCGTTTGCCGGCGTGCGTCGCGAGAGCTCGCGCTTCCGCATCCCGACGGCCGACGGCCCGCCCCGCAACATCTTCAACCTTCCCGAGTTCGTGACGACGCGCGGCGGCGGGTACTACTTCATCCCGAGCATCACGGCGCTGCGGTTCATCGCCGGAGAGACGGCAGGAGCGCCGTAGTGGCGAGGTGAACGATGACTATTCTCATTCAGGATTTCGGTGACATCCCGCTCGGCCCTGGGCCCTGGCCGTCCGACGCGGCGGCGGCGCCGCGGGCCCTCCCGCGCTCGACGACC
This sequence comes from Vicinamibacterales bacterium, assembly GCA_050744685.1. Lineage (GTDB taxonomy): Bacteria > Acidobacteriota > Vicinamibacteria > Vicinamibacterales > 2-12-FULL-66-21 > JACCXG01. Next base: position 2,393 of record JBOGIX010000681.1, read on the forward strand.
TTCCTCGCCGATGTCGCGGCGGCGGAGCAGCAGGCGCCCTTGCCGCCTGCCCCGCCGCCCGCGCCGGACCCGAACGATCCCAGATACGCCGGCGCTCCGCAGGCATACGCGGCCGACAAGCAGGCGGCCGAGGCGCTGACGGCGTCCTTTGCGGCCGCGGCGAAGGTCCGCTCCGCAGCCATCGGCCAGGTGTTCTCGCGCTGGCTGGCCAACGCGCCGCTCGTCATGCTCCAGGAGCTGCTGGATCAGCCGAGGGCGGTGCTGCCGATCTTCAATCCTCCGGCCGGTCCCGTTGTGGTGTTCCGCCACGATCACGTGATGACGTGCCTCGAGCGCACGGACCTGTTCACCGTCGACCCGTACGCACCGGAAATGGCCCGGGCCGCAGACGACCGCACGAAGCGGCCGGATGCGTTCTCGCACTTCCTGCTCGGCACCGACCGCGACGATCTCTACCGCCTGGACGACGTGATCCTCAGGCACGCCGTCTCGCGCAAGGACGAGGCGATCCTGTCGGCGTTGTGCCGGCACGAAGCGGAGCGGCAGACGGGGCTCGCCCGCGAGTCGGGACGCGGCGAGATCGACGTCGCTGAAACGCTCGCGAAGCTCGTTCCGCTGCGTGTCGTCGGAGATTATCTGGGCGTTCACTGGTACGACCACGGTGCTCCCTCGGTGCTGCCAGGGCTGAAGGGCGGCGACGTGTTCCCGCTCGACGGCGATCTCCTGGCGGTGTTCACCTTCTCGAAGATTCAGGAGGGGATCGTCCCGACCGCCGACGACCTCTTTGGCTGGGTCAAGGACGCGTTTCGCAACGCGTTCAACAACTTCATCCCCGTGCACCCGCTGTTCCCGGTATTCCGCGAACGCGGCATCGTCGCCACCGAGTACCTCACCGCGTACGTGCACGCCCTGATCAAGCACTACAAGGCCTGCCTGGTGCGTGGCGACGCCGTGCCGGATTCGATGCTGACGCGGCTGCTCCGGATGCAGCTTCAGCTCTCGGCTGGCGATGGCGCCGCGCTCGAGCGGGATCTCGCGGCGGTATTTGGCGGCCCGATTCCCGATGGCGAGCTCGCACGGCGGCTGTCCGATTCGATGATTCGATCCAACCTCTTCGCGGCCGCGGTCGGTGCGCTCGTGAACCCGCAGGAAGCGACCGCTCGCATCGTGGATGGCATGCTGCAGCTGAAGGACGGCCAGATCATCGGAGCGCCGGGTTCCACATACGACGACGCGATGCGGCTGGCTCAGGTCGATGAGAACGATCCCGGGTACGCGGACAGCTTGCGCAAGCTGCGCAGGTTCGCGCTGGAAGCGCTGAGGCTCTGCCCGCAAGGCGAGGTGCTGCTGCGTGTGTGCGTCCAGGACACCACCGCCGTGGCCGGCGTGCCGATCAGGAAAGGCACGCCAGTCTTTGTCGGTTACGCAGGCGCGATGCGGGATCCCGACGCGATCGATCAGCCGCTCGTGTTCGATATCGCGCGCGACGACAAGGCCGTCGGGTATCTCGCCGACCGCGAGCGCGCGCACGAGGTGCCACAGAGCCAGGTCTATCTGCAGCACGGCTACGGCCGTCACAAGTGCCTGGGGCGATATGCGTCGGAGATCACGATGCGCGAGTCGCTGCGGGCGCTGCTGCGGCTCGGTTCGCTGCAGCGTCGGAGCGCGCTGGAGCTCGACGAGCAGAAGCTGTATGCGGGGCACCTCCGGATAGCGTTCTCGTAAAGCGAGGCCGTATGACAAGGAGAGATGCGTCGGTTCGGGCAGGTCTGACGGCCGGCGCGATCATCCTTTCGATGGCCGCCTGCGGCCTGCGGAAGCCCATCGAGGCGG
>JBOGIX010000682.1:0-3609 GCA_050744685.1 Vicinamibacterales bacterium
GCCCACGAGTGCGGGCACCACGACCATCGTTCGATTGGCGGCCGGAATGCCGGTCCGGAAATCGAGCTTCGGAAGTGGCCGCGGACGCACCTGCGTGGTGACGAGCAAATTTACGAGTCCCACCGTCAGCTCGGCGACGGGCAGCAGCGTGAAGAGCGCCACCAGCCACAGTTCACCGGCCGATGCGCCCTGCCGCGCCGCATACGAGAGGATGCTCGCCATCACCACCGCCGTGCCGACCGCGAGCGATCCGGGATACCCGAGCGACGGATACTGGAAGAAAAACCTGGAAAAGCGCTCGCGCGCTGTCGGCGGATAGCCGAGCTCGGTCTCCAGGCTCAACCGGCCGCGCGAGATGAGGTAGTAGCCGACGTGGTGCTGCCGATCGAGGCCCGGAGACTTCCAGCGGGCCTCCTGCGCCAGCTGCACCGCCCGCCGCGCAACCGCGCGCTCCGGCTGCTTCGATCCCCTCGCCAGCTCCTCGACCGAATGGCGATACCGATCCCGGGTCGGAAAGTCCATCCGCTCGTACGCCTCGGCCGGATCCTCACGCAGGATCTGCTCGACGAGGCTGACGCGCTCGAAGAACTGCGGCCAGTCGATCGACGACAGCAGCCGCATCGTCGTGATGATGTTGCCAATGGCGAGCTGGTTGGCCGCTTCGCGCTGGTGCTCGCGGCGCAGCATCTCGTCGGCCGAGTCCGCCTGCTGATCGAGCGCACGCTGCAGGGCCAGCCACGCCGGCGCGGAAGACGAGGGCTGATCCCGGAGCCACTGGAGCAGCTCGACGACGAAGGCCGCCGAAAGCCGTCCCGTCTTCTTCGTCGCGGCCTTCAACGAGGCCTCGATGACCTTCGCTGGTTCGGACGGCGACTCGGAGAAGATCACGCCCCACCGGCGCGCCTCCTCCCGCTCTTCGCTCGCCGCGAGCACGTCGTCCGCGAGGCGGCGCAGCTCGTCGACGAGCGCCACGCGCAGCATGATGGCGATCGCCCATATCTCGCCGATCGAGAGCGGCGCGCCCTTTTGGTACGCGACGACGTAGCCGACGAGCGTCTGGAGATCGAACCGTCCGGCGGTGTGGATGACGAGATCGCGTGCGACCACGAACACGCGCGGGTAGCCGGCGAACGGACCGTCGGCCAGCTTCGGCAGCTCGAAGTAGTACTTGCGTGGCAGGTCCTGCCGGATGGCGCGGACTTGATCGAGCACGACGTGGTAGTTGTCGCGCAGCCAGTCTTCGGAGGGCACCGCCTGGGGCGGCCGGGGCGCGGCCGAGAGGCGCCGGTACACGGTATCCAGCTGTCGGGCGCTCTGCTCGACGTGCGGCAGGAGCGGCCTGCCGCGAACCGCCTCCCGCTCGAGCCGATGGCCGGCCGCGAGCTGTTCCGCATGCCGCTCGAGCCGCTCCTGCCCGAAGAGCTCGGGCTGTGGAGGCCGTTCGTGGAGTTCGGTGGGGAACGCTGCAGTGGTCAAAGCCGGTGCCGCGCCGTTGCGGGGAGTGGAGGAAGGAGGGCCATTGCTCCGATTATAGGAACAAGGGCCGCTGATGAGTTTGGGGCGCTCTCAGAGCTTCATTCGCTATCACGCTCTGATCGCGTCTTGAAGAGTCAAGAGAGTTGAAGGAGGAGGAGAGAAAGGGAGAAGGGGATCAGGCGCGGAGGCCATCGAGGTGGAGGAGGACGGGCGCCGACACCGGACCTCGTCGGCGTCGAATCATGTTCTCTTCTCCGTTCCCGTCCGTTGCCTCCGTTACTTCCGTTTCTAGATTCGTGTCCTCGATCGCCTCTGATCTCCTCGGCCTCGCCAGCATCATCAGCGACAGCGCGGGCGGCTGCCGGCAGCTTCGATGGATGGCCCTTCTGCTCATGACCTCAGTTCCTCAGCAGTTCGGGCGCCAGCATGATGCTATCGCGCAGCGAGGAACGTCAGCGGCGGGCCAGGCGCGGCGACGAACGTCGTCGCGGTGGAACGGTGTGGGAAGCGCGATCGATAGGCCTTGAGCCAGCGCGCCGCGAACTCGGGTGCATCCGCACCGTCGACGAGCGCCCACACGCTGCCGCCAAAGCCGGCGCCGAACGCCGAGGCGGCGAAGGCGCCCAGATCGCGCGCGGTGCGGGCCAGATCGATAGTCTCCGGGACCTGGTTGCGCAGCAGCTGTTCGGCGTCGGCTTGTGAGGTGTCCGACAGGCGCGAGAGGCGATCGCGATCGGCGCGGCGGAACGCGTCGACCGCCTCGGCGATCCGCGCGTCTTCGCGCAGGAAATGCGACAGCCGCATCACGAGACCAGGCGACGAGAGCAGTCGCTCGAGGCGCGCGGCAGCGTCGGGGGCTGAAGACAAGGCGGCGCGCAACGACCGCTCGGACGGCTCGTGCCGGTTCCAGACGTCCAGCAGCTCGGCGCCCTCGCGCGAGAGGCGGTTGTAGGCCTCGCGCGCCTCGCCGGTCTTCCGCGCGGCGACGCCGCTCGACGCGATCACCAGCTGCCATTCGTCGGGAATGCGGACGTTGTCGACGTGCCGTATCGGCACGAAGCGCCAGGCCGACAGCTCGCCGGGTCGGCCGCAGACGATCGCCGCATGATCCTCGCTGCCGCCGTGCGTTCCGACGCCCGCGTCGCCGGCGAGCTCGCCGAACGACATGCCGTTCTCGATGCAGGCGTAATAGCCCGCCTCGGCCACCGCGTCCGGAATGTTGCGGCGCCACTCGTCACGCTCGTGGATGCGCGCAAGGCGCCCGAGCATCGCGGCGATCGCGATCATGAGCGCGCTGGAGCTGCTCATGCCCGACGCCGACGGCAGATCGCTCGCGAACACGATGTCGGCCCCGAGACGCGCGCCGGGGAAGTTGCGCGCCAGCCGGCGCGCGACCACGTGCGCGTAGTTACGCCAGCCGCTGAATCGCGCCGCTGTCGCCGGCCCCGCGTCCGCGGACGTGTCCTGTCCGCTGAGCATCAGCCGTTCGCCGCGACCGGCGTCGTGCAGCCTGATCTCCTGGTCGGAGCGCGCACTGGCGGCCGCGATCAGCCCGCGCGGCACGGCGCCGACCAGCGAATGGCCGCCACAGTAATCGGTGTGCTTGCCGAAGACCTCCACGCGGCCGGGGACCCACAGCGCGTGCGTCGGTTCGGCGTCCGGGATGGCGGCGAACGCGTCCAGCACGCTCGCACAGAGCTGTCGTTTGCGTTCGATCTCACCCTCGGGGAGCCCCGCGCTCTGAAGACGCGAGAGCAGCAGGTCGATAGTCACGGACGGGCATCGACACCGGCGAGACGCCGGGTCACCTCGGCGGCGTCAGCGCGCTGCGAGAGATCCAGGACGGGACCCCGCGCCGGCACGACCTTGAACGGGATCCCTCTCGCCACAGCCAAGCCGACCGCGACCGGGAGCTCGAGTTCCCCGCGCGGCGATGGCACCACGTCGCGGCAGCAGTCGAAAATGCGCGTGTCGAAGCGCCAGCAGTTCATGCTGATCAGGGCGCTCCGCGGCGCGCGCGCCGCTTCCTCGGCCGACGGCTTTTCGACGATGCGGGTGAGATAGCCGCGGGCATCCACCTCGATGATGGCGAAGGCGCGGACGCGCGAAGCCTCGATATTGCTCGTTCGGACG
>JBOGIX010000683.1:0-2386 GCA_050744685.1 Vicinamibacterales bacterium
GATCTCGACCGTCGACTCGCCGACCTTGAACGCGGCCTCGGGGACCGGGTGCCGGCGCTTCTCTGCGACCAGCACCCGGAGGCCAGGCGCCTCGCGCCTCAACTGACGCGCGAGGCACAGCCCCGCGAGACCGCCGCCGGCAATGACGGCGTCGTACATGCGCTATTTGCGGGCGCTGCTCTGCCGTGCGACGCGCGCCGCTGCTTCCTCGGCGGCCGCGGCGTCGCCGAGATAGAAATGCCGCACCGGCTTCAGCGCAGCGTCCAGCTCGTAAACGAGCGGAATCCCGGTCGGGATATTGAGCTCGACGATGTCTTCGTTGCTGATCCCGTCGAGGTACTTCACGAGGGCGCGAAGGCTGTTGCCGTGGGCCGCGATCAGCACCTTCCTGCCGCTCTTGATCGACGGCGCGATCGTCTCGTGCCAGTAGGGAAGGAAACGATCGACGGTGTCCTTGAGCGACTCCGTGAGGGGCACGTCCTTCGCATCGAGATCCGCGTACCGCGCATCCCGCGCCGCGTGGCGAGGATCGTCGGGCGTCAGCGGCGGCGGCGGGATGTCGTAGCTGCGCCGCCAGATCTTGACCTGCGCCTCGCCGTGCTTTTCCGCGGTCTCGGCCTTGTTGAGCCCCTGCAGCCCGCCGTAGTGCCGCTCGTTGAGGCGCCAGCTCTTGATGACGGGGAGCCACATCTGATCGATGCCGTCGAGCGTGATCCAGAGCGTGCGGATGGCGCGCTTGAGGACGGAGGTGTAGGCCAGATCGAAGCTGTAGCCCCCTTCCCTGAGCAGCCGGCCCGCCTCGCGCGCTTCATCGCGCCCGCGATCCGACAGATCGACGTCGGTCCAGCCGGTGAACCGGTTTTCCTTGTTCCAGGTGCTTTCGCCGTGGCGAAGCAGGACGAGAGTAGGCATTCAGAGTCTCCGAATCGGGGTCAGCCTAGGGCGTCGAAGAATCGAGCAGCCTAGCGCCGCGCCCCCGCTCCCAGCTGCTTGATCGCGGACCTGCCCGCGTAGCGTCCCTTCGGGCCGAGCTCCTCTTCGATGCGGAGGAGCTGGTTGTACTTGGCGACGCGGTCGCTGCGGCTGGCCGAGCCGGTCTTGATCTGTCCGGCGGCGGTGGCCACGGCGAGGTCGGCGATGGTGGTGTCTTCGGTCTCGCCCGAGCGGTGCGAGATGATACTCGTGTAGACGGCGCGTGTCGCCATCGAGATGGCGTCCAGCGTTTCGGTCACCGTGCCGATCTGATTGAGCTTGATCAGGATCGAGTTGGCCACGCCCTCGTCGATGCCGCGCTGCAGGATCTGGGTATTGGTGACGAACAGGTCGTCGCCGACGAGCTGCACGCGATCGCCGAGCGCGGTGGTGAGCGCCTTCCATCCGGGCCAGTCGCCTTCGGCCACGCCGTCCTCGATCGAGATGATCGGATACTGGCGCACCCAGTCTTCGTAGAGCGACACCATCTCGTCGGGCGTGCGCGTCTTCTCTCCCGACTTCTTGAACTCGTAGGACTTCGTCGCCTCGTTCCAGAGCTCGCTCGACGCCACGTCGAGCGCGAGGAACACGTTCTCGCCCGCCTTGTAGCCGGCCTGCGAGACCGCCTCGAGCACCAGGTCGACCGCTTCGCGATTCGACGCCAGGCTCGGCGCGAAGCCGCCTTCGTCGCCGACGCCGGTGGCGTGCCCCTTCTTCTTGAGGATGCCGCGGAGCGTATGAAAGATCTCGGCGCCGGCGCGCAGCGCGTCGGAGAACGAGCCGACGCCGAGCGGCATGACCATGAACTCCTGGAAGTCCACGCTGCTGTCGGCGTGCGCGCCGCCATTGAGGATGTTCATCATCGGCGCGGGCAGCACCGTGCCGCCGCCCTCCGCACCGTGCATGCGTGCGAGATAGACGTAGAGCGGCAGCCGCTCCGCCGCCGCGCGAGCTCGGGCCAGCGCCATGGACACGCCGAGCACCGCGTTGGCGCCGAGCCGGCCCTTGTTCTCGGTGCCGTCGAGCTCGTTCATGAAAGTGTCGACCGCGCGCTGATCGGCCTCGCGCCCGACGAGCGCGCTCGCGAGCTCACCATTGACGTGGCCCACCGCCTTCGCGACGCCCTTGCCGAGAAACCGCTTCTTGTCGCCGTCGCGCAGCTCGAGCGCCTCGCGCTGCCCGGTCGACGCCCCCGACGGCACCGCGGCGCGCCCGAGCGCGCCACCGTCGAGCACCACGTCCACTTCGACCGTCGGATTGCCACGCGAGTCGATGATCTCGCGGCCACGAACACTCTTAATCGTCACTTACTCACTCCTGTCGAAATGGCATGAATGCCATGAATGCCCATGAATGCCATGAATGAAGCCTTGAGGCTCGCTGCGTCCGTGCGGGCTCGGTGACGCCTTCGGCG
>JBOGIX010000684.1:0-2206 GCA_050744685.1 Vicinamibacterales bacterium
GGTCCTGGCCGCGCTCCTGGTGTCGCTGCTCCCGGCCGGACAGGCATCGATGCTCCGCCCCGCGGAGGTGCTCAAATCGGGCGGCAAGTCGACCGCGGGCGGCGGTGGATGGTTCGAGGCGCGCGCGCTGCTCGTCACGGCCCAAATCGCGCTGGCGCTGGTGCTGCTCGCCGGCGCCGGGCTGATGATTCGAAGCGCGCACCGGCTTCACGATACGGCAATCGGCATTCGGCCCGAAGGTCTATTGACCGTGCGCGTGGATCTGCCGAGGGCCGCGTACGACAACGATCGTGGCCAGGCTTTCTTCGCCCAGCTCCTCGACAGGACCCGCGCGCTGCCGGGCGTGGAATCGGCGGCGCTCGGCTTGTGTCCCCCCGTCTCGGGCGGATGCAACGACACGCTGCTGTGGCATTCGCCGGCCGAACGACCACGCCAGGATGGAACCGATCCGGTGGTCGGGATTCACTGGGTCACGCCGGACTACTTTTCGACGCTCGGCATTGCCCTGCTGCGCGGACGGAACTTCACCGGACACGATCGCGCGGCACAGCCGAGAGTGCTCATTGTCACCGAAACGGCTGCACGCCAGCTGTGGCCGAACGACGATCCCGTGGGAAAGCGTGTGGGCGTTGGCCAGGGAGGGTTTCACGTCGGCGCGGAGGTGATTGGGGTCGTATCCGACGTCCGCTATCGCGCCATCGAGACCGCGGCGATGCCCGACGTGTATCTCCCGCTCGCGCAGTCGTACCAATCCCGTCTGCGGATGTTCATTCGCACCCGCGTCGATCCCGCCACGCTCGCACCGGCAGTCGCCGGCGTCGTCCGTGCCCTCGATCCGAACATCCCGCTGAGCGAAGTCAAGACGATGGATGAGCGCGTGGCGGACGCGATGTGGCGGACACGGATCGGCGCGTGGGTGCTGGCGCTGTTCGCATCGCTGGCCCTGCTGCTGACGGCGATCGGCATCTTCGGGGTGATGGCGCAGGCCGTTGCACAACGCACACCCGAGATCGGCATCCGAATGGCGCACGGCGCCGGCGCGCGCGACGTTCTCACCCTGGTGCTCGGGCGAGCCGCAGTGCTGACCGTCGCTGGCATTGCGATCGGCACCGCGTCGGCGCTCGTGCTCACGCGTTTCCTGGGTGCGCTTCTCTACGGCGTCGAGCCGGCGGATCCGCTGACATTCTCGGCCGTGGCGGTCCTGCTTGGCGTGATCGCGCTCCTGGCCGGCTACATTCCCGCGCGGCGGGCGACGCGCGTCGACGCGATCGAGGCGCTGCGCGCCGAGTAGCGCCTCCCCGCCGCGAAAAGGAGCCGGCCCGATCGAGCGATCGGGTCGGCCCGAAAAGTCAGCGACGGAGAGCGGACGTGAACTACGTTGCCATGAGCGCGCTGCGGCAGTACTCGACGCACTTGCGCACTTCCTTCACCGCGTCGGAGCCGTCGGGGACCGTGTATTCGAGCTCGATGCTCGCAGGGATCTTCCAGCCGTTCTTCCTGACCATCTGCAGGATCTCCTTGATCGGCGTCTCGCCGGTGCCCCATGGCAGGTTCAAGGCGCAGTGCTCGGGCGTGGTGCGATCCTTCAGGTGGAAGCTCGAGATGCGGTCGTGATGCTTCTGCAGGAACTGCATCGGCGTGCCGCCGACATTGCCGGCCGCGACCCAGTGGCCGAAGTCGACGTTGGCCATGTTGCCCTTCGAGAGCGCGAACGCCTGATCGAACGCGGTCATGTTTCCCTGCGCGTGCGTGTGATAGGCGGCGTAGATCTTCTTCTTCATCGCGAAGTCGCCGATGCGCTTGAGCTGCGCCGGATCGGTGGGGAGCTCCAGGGTGGTGTGGGTGCAGCCGAGCGCTTCGGCGACGTCGAAGATGTACTCGAGCTCCTCGTCCGACATGTTCGGGCTGAGCTGCTTCCACGCGTAGATCATGATGCCGGCGTCGTTGTACATCTTGCGGAGCTTCTTGAAGGCGTCCATCGAGGCGCTCGTGCGCCACGCCTTCAGCTTGTTGGCCTGCTCCAGCTGCTCGGCGGATGCCCCGCCGCGTCCGCCTCGGCCGCGTCCGCCGCCACCGCCGCCGCGCCCCTGAGGCGCCGGGCAGGCCTGGCCGTTCCACGATCCAGTGGACGCCGTCCCCGCCTGTGCTGCCTGCGGCGCTGCTGGCTGCCCGCCTGCACGTGCGCCGGCTGCCGCCGCCCCTGCAG
>JBOGIX010000685.1:0-3457 GCA_050744685.1 Vicinamibacterales bacterium
TCACCTTGCGGGTCACGAACTCGAGCCCGCGCCGCGGCGACTCATGGTTGAACAGGATGCCCGAGACGGCAAACAGGTCGTAGCTCTCGCGGTAGTTCACGGTGATGTAGTGCGCGAACACCTTGGAGACGCCGTAGGGGCTGCGGGGATAGAACGGCGTCAGCTCGGTCTGGGGCACCTCGCGCACCTTGCCGAACATCTCGCTCGACGAGGCCTGGTAGAAGCGGATGCCGGGATCGACCTGCCGCACGGCCTCGAGCGCGCGCGTGACGCCTTGCGAGTTGAACTCGCCTGTGAGCATGGGCTCGTCCCATGACGCCGGCACGAACGACATGGCCGCGAGATTGTAGAACTCGTGCGGCCGCACCGCGTCGAGCACGCGGATGAGCGACAGCTGATCGAGCAGATCCGCCGGCCGCAGCTGGATGCGGTCGAGCAGGTGTTCGATGCGCCAGTAATTGGTGGTGCTGGCGCGGCGGACCACGCCGAAGACTTCGTAACCCTTGTCGAGGAGCAGCTCGGCGAGATACGAGCCATCCTGCCCCGTGATGCCGGTGATCAGCGCGCGCTTCGTCATAGGGTGCCCGGGTCAGAAGGCTACCACACGGCGACTCAGTACTCGGGGCTCGGTACTCGGAGCTCGGTACTCGGATCTCGGTACTCGGATCTCGGTACTCGGGAGCGGACTCCGGTATTTCGACCGGACGTCAGTGCCGAACTGCCGAGCCCCGAACCCGAGTACCGAGATCCGAGTACCGACTCTGACTATCGAACCGGATTCTTCTCGTTGGGGTACTTGGACGGATCGACCTGGTTCACGAGGTGCACGTCGTCGCGCAGCACACGAATCTGATACGTGTGCGGCGGACTGACGATGTTGCCGGTCGCCGCGTGAGCGGCGGTGACGATCGTGACGCTGCTGCCGGCGACACCCTCGATCGTGCCGGTCCACACCTGGCCCGCGGGCGCTTCCGGGGCGGACTGGTCGCGCACGGCGGTCAGGCAGACGTCTTCGAAGAGATTCAGCGTGACACGGGGGGCGGATGCGTCGAGCTTCGAGAAGTCGACGCGGACGGCACGCTGGCGCACGAGCGCCGGATCCTTGCGGATATCGATCGTGGCCGCGTCGACGGCGGTGAAGATGCCGTTGTCGCAGGCGAGCTGTTCCGAGTTCGTGCGTGCCGCCGCCGAAGGCGCCGGATTGATCATGGTGTCGGGCCCCGCACAACCGGCGATCGTCAACATCGCCATCAGGACGATGTGCGCGCCGGCAGGTGGTTCGCCGGTCGGGCTTGTAAACATCGGTCGCAACCCCGCTGGTCGGTCTGCCGCATTCCTACCACGAAAGGCACGTGGGGCGCAGCCGGCGCCCCACGTGCCTTCGAGCTTTCGCGATTCAGGTTCCTGCTATTTCGACTCCTTCGGTGGGGCATCGGCCGTGGCCGCGCCGGTTCCCGCGCGTTCGTCCGAGGCGACGCGGAACGCCTGGTTCGCGCTCCAGGGGCTCAGGTTCACCCAGCCGCTGCCCGTCCAGCGCCAGACGATGGCCCGGTAGGAGTAGGCGCCGAGAGAAGCCCCCGCGGGAATCGTCCAGTCGTAGTTCCGCCACGCCGAGGCGCCCGACGCGAGGCCGTTCAGCGAGCGCGATCCCACGTAGCCGTTCTGGCCTCCCGGCCCGGTCACCCAGTAATAGACGAAGGTGTTGGCGTCGTGTGCGTTCGTGCCGGTGTTGCGCGCCAGCGCCCACAGTCGTGCCGGCTGGCCCCGTTCGGGCGCGTTGCCGCCCGGCGTGCTGACGGTCCAGAGCGACTGAATCGCCGCGGCATACGCGGGGGCCGCCGTGACCACGAAGTTCTGCGTTGCAGAGAAACCGCTGAGCGCGCGCCAGTTGCCGCCCTGCTGATACCACACGATCGCCTTGTAGCTGTAATTGCCGCCGGGGCGATTGATCGGGATGGCCCAGTTGAAGCCATACCAGGCGTCCGCGCCGACGCCGAGGCCGGTCACCACACGGCTGCCGACGTAGTTGTTCTGTCCGCCCGGCCCGGTCACCCAGAAGTAGACGGTCGTGCCGGTCGGGAACGTGACCTGGCCGGTGTTGCGCACGCGCGCCCACAGCGTCGCCGTGTGTCCGGCCTGCGTCACCGGAACCGGCCACACCTGCAGGACCTGGGCGGCCATGTTCAGAACGGTGAAGCCTTGCGGACCACGCCAGTTGGACAGGTACTCCCCGGCCGATCCGTCGTACACGCGCGCCCAGTACTGCCAGGCCCCCGGGTTGGCGTTTACCGGAACCGTCCAGTTGTACGAGTACCACGCGCCGGTGTTTGGCGCGAGACCGCCGAGCGAGGCCGAACCGACCCAGCCCTCGCCGCTGCTCGTGCCGGGTCCCTCGTTGTAGAACCACACGCGCGCCGAGGCGGGCAGCGGGTACGGCCCGTTGTTGACCACGTACGCCCACAGGGTCGTGACCCTGCCGAACGTCTGGTTCACGGGGGGCCAGAGCGAGGTGACCGCGACGAGCGGCTGCTGCTGCCGGAAGTTCGCCACGATCCCGCGGGTGTTGTGCATCGACCAGGCGTTGTTCTGCGCCGCCAGGCCAGTCGGCTGGCCGCCGAAGAACACGCTGGGATTCGAGAAGTACTTCGAGCGCGCCGTGCCGGTCGCTCCCGACGGGCAGGCATACGCCATGACCGAGCGGAAGTTCACGCTGCCGATCGGGCAGCGCTTGAAGCCGAACGAGAAGTTGTAGGCACCGGTGCCGGTCGGATCGTCGGGGGCGTGGTTGTTGCCCTGGATGTGGCCGAACTCGTGCGCGAACGTGTAGTTCGGGCTGACGCACTGCCAGTCGGTGACCGACCAGGCGTATGCCGATTGCGCCGCCATCGACCCCACCGGGCCGTTCAGGTAGGCGATGCCGCACCCGCTGCCGGCGTTGTTCACGAGCATCTGGATCATGTCCGCGCCGTAGGTGTTGCGCCATCCATGCGCGGCGTCGAGATGGCCGTCGGCGCCGTTGAACAGCCGGTTGCGATCGGTTTGCGCGTCACCCGATTCGGCGTAGGCCACTTCACGCATGTGCACGAGGCGCATCCGCGTGCCGATGCTGCTGTTGGCGTACATCTGGTTGGTCTCGGTCACGCCCAACGTGATGAGATTCCGGATGGCCGCAGTTCCGCCCGCCGCCGCACGGGCGGTCGCGGTGTAGAGCACCATCACATCAACGCGGCTCCCGGTGTCGGCAGCGGCGTCGGCGCCGCCTTTCACCGGAGGCGGGCCCGTGACCGGGCCGGCCGGCAGACGTTCCGCGTCGGCGCCGGGCACCGCCGCATCATCGACGACGGGCGAAGGATCGGCCGGCGTCGGGTCGAACTCGTCGGGGAACCCCTTCGGGTCCACCTGACGGATGATGTGACGGGTGCCGTCGAGCCGGATCTGGTACGACGCGGACGGGGTG
>JBOGIX010000686.1:0-6435 GCA_050744685.1 Vicinamibacterales bacterium
CCATCGGTACCACCGAGGACCCCCGGATCATGCTGAGCCCAGGCCGCCACGTGCTGACCTTGAGCAACAAGGCGCTCGGCTACAAGTCGGTGCAGACAGTCGAGATCGTGCCTGGCGAAGTGCGCTCCCTGACGCTCGACCCGCGCGGTAGCGTCAACCTGAACGCGTCACCATGGGCGGAGGTCTGGATCGACGGGAAGAAAGCCGGCGACACGCCCATCGCCAACCACCCGATGCCGCTCGGCACCCGCGAGATCGTCTTCCGCCATCCGCAGCTCGGCGAGCGCAAGGTTACCGTCACGGTCAGGGCCAACGAACCCGCGGCCGTCAGCGTCGACATGTCGCGACCGTAATCAGCTCACCCGCTGCTTCGGACGTTCCTTCACACCAACCGTCAGACATCACGCGGGCGCGCACGCTCGACAGCGGGATCCGTGAACGCGCCGTGGATCGAGGCTCCCGATCCGGTCGATTACGGCGCTGTAATCGGATTGCAAATCCAGAACACGGCCTCGGCGCAGGAATCGGATCGTCATTGCAGTTGTCGCTGCTTTTCCCGCGAATCGCGGAGAATTGTCGACCGGTTCGCTGGCACTTCTCTTGCCCCTGCGGCGACTGAATCTGTAATCTCGTTACAAGGAAGACGGCGCCGCAAGATGGCCCCCCTGGTGCCAAGCAGGCCGCCCGCGAGGACAGCAATGTGGAAGACGGCGCGGCCGCAAGAGACCCCCTGGTGCCAAGCAGGTCGCCCGCGAGGACAAGCCAATAAGGAAGACGGCGCGGCCGCAAGATGGCCCCCTGGTACCAAGCAGGCCGCCCGCGAGGACAAGCAATGTGGAGTTGGATTGCGTGCTACGTGCACGGACATGATTACGCGGTGTGCTGCGAGTCGGGCTCGGTGTTCCTTCGCTGCCTCCTCTGCGGGCGACGGTCGCAGGGCTGGGAAGTTGACAAGGGACGCACCCGCTGAGAAAGAACGGTTCCTTGCGGCTGCCGACGTGCCTCGGTGGTCGCCGGATTGACACCCGCTGCAGGTGCTGCCGACAATACCGGGATGGCGGTTACCCGGCACCTCAGGCGAGCTTTGGATGCCACTGCGCCTGAGCAGGGCGCCGGGTGACGAACGCCGAACTCTTCACGTCGATTCAGCGGCTGGCTGATCTCGCGGACATTCGCGGCACGTCGCCGGAGGCGTCTGCCTGGCGCCGGCTCGCCGCGTTGATCCAGCAGGCCAGCAACGACGAGCCGGCGCGTCTGCGAACGCTCGCCGAGCAGGATCGCTTCGGCGACATCGCGGTTCTTCCCGCCGGCCTCCGGCGAAAACTGCAGGCGCTCCTGCTGGAGCCGCCGGACGCTCTCCTCCGCTCGGAACTCTCGACGATCCCCTGGCTGCACCGCCGGCTGCTCGAACTGGACGCGATCGACTCGTCGCGCGCCGCCGTCCTCGCACGGCTCGGCGTCGTGACTGCCGCGGACCTGGCGTCGGGCCTGCACGATGGCCGCATCGGCAGCCACATCACCGCGGCCGCCGAGGATCGCCTGCGCATCGCGCTCGACGCGCTTTCGTTCGAGCGCCACACCATCCCGCTCGGCCGGGCAGTCGAGCTCGCCGACGGACTGGTCACGGCCATCGCCGCCGCCTGCCCCTTCCTGCACCAGCTGCTGCCCGCGGGCGATATCCGCCGGTTCGAACCGCTCGTCACATCCATCGTCATTGCGGCGTGCGCCGACGATCCGGTCGCCAGTATCGACACGATCAGCACGCTGCCGTCCGTGCGCGCGGTCCTGCATTCCACGGGCAGGCGCGCACTCCTGTCGTATCAGCAGACCGAGGTCGACGTGCGCGTCGCGGCGCCGGACGAATTCGGCAGCGTGCTCCATCTCGCAACGGGCAGCGCGGGACATCTGACCGCCATGCGCGCCCGGCAGGCCGTGGTCCGCATCTGCGCGCGCGA
This sequence comes from Vicinamibacterales bacterium, assembly GCA_050744685.1. Taxonomy (GTDB): domain Bacteria; phylum Acidobacteriota; class Vicinamibacteria; order Vicinamibacterales; family 2-12-FULL-66-21; genus JACCXG01. Next base: position 1,956 of record JBOGIX010000686.1, read on the forward strand.
GGAGGATGTGTACGCGCAGGCGGGACTCGCCTGGATTCCGCCCGAGCTGCGCAACGGCAGCGGCGAGATCGAGGCGGCCACGAAGGGCACGCTGCCGTCGCTCGTCACACGCGAACATATTCGCGGCGACCTGCACATGCACAGCACCTACAGCGACGGGCGCGACACTCTCGCCGAGATGGTACAGACCTGCGCCGGGCTCGGGTACGAATACATCGCGATCACGGATCACTCGGAGCGTGCGGGCGCCTCCCGGACCGTGTCGATCGACACGCTCGGGCGGCAGCGCGACGAGATCGTGCGCCTGCGCGCACGCTTTCCGGAGATGACCATCCTGCACGGCATCGAGGTCGACATCATGCCCGACGGCACGCTCGATTTTCCCGATCACGTGCTCGAAACGCTCGACATCGTCCTGGCCTCGCTGCACGACCATGCGGGGCACGATCCGGCGCGGCTGACGCGGCGCTGTCTTGCCGCGATCAATCATCCGTTCGTCAACGTCATCACCCACCCGGCCAACCGGCTCGTCGGCCGCGATCCTGGATATGAGCTGGACTTTCCCGCCGTCTACGCAGCGGCGGCGGCCACGGGCACGGCCCTCGAGATCGACGGCGCTCCGGGCCATCTCGACATGGACGGCGAGCATGCGCGCGACGCGATCGCCGCCGGCGCGACCGTCGCGATCGACAGCGACTGCCATCGGGCTCGCCTGCTCGACAGGCAGATGCGACTTGGCGTGGGCACCGCGCGGCGAGGCTGGGTCGAGACGCGGCACGTGCTGAATACGCGGCCGCTGGCAGAAGTGCGTGCGTTCCTCGCAGCCAAGAGGCGGCTCGTCCGGTAGAGGCCTTGACCGACTCGATTCCGAGTTCTCGAGTCAAAAGGCTGTCGGCGCATCAGCGCGGCGATCAAACAGTGTGCCCGGCGAGCCGGAGCCTCGACGGCCTCAGGCGCCGCCTCGCCAGGTGGTACACTGCCTCTCCTGGTTGTATGTTGATCGATGACGCCATCGTGCGGCGGGCCGCGAGCGTCGCGCTGGTTGCGGCCCTGCATGCAACGCTCGGGGCGCAAACACCGACGCCACTGCCGTCGGATCAGATCACTGCGCCTGCGGCTGAGGTAGCGGCCGCGCTGCAGCGCAAGTACGACACCATCAGGGATTTCTCCGCGGCATTCACTCAGATCTACGAGGGTGGCGTGCTCCGGCGGAAGGCCGTCGAGGCCGGCACGGTCTACATCAAGAAGCCGGGCAAGATGCGCTGGGATTACACGACGCCTCAGAAGAAGCTCTTCGTGTCCGACGGCGAAACGCTGTACATGTATTTCCCGGCCGATAAGCAGGTCATGAAGAACCCGGTGCCGGACCAGGACCAGGCCACGAGCGCCGTCCTCTTCCTCATGGGCAAGGGCAACCTGACGCGGGATTTCGACGTTCGCTACGGCGAGGGGGGCGCGCCCGATACCTACGTGCTCCGTCTCGACCCACGCATCCGCCAGGCGGAATACGATTGGCTCCAGGTCATCGTCGACCGCCAGACGCTGCAGATTCGGTCGCTGACGGCCGCCGACGCGCAGGGCGGGCGCTCGACGTTCATCTTCACCAATTTCAAGGAGAACCCCGGACTGGCCGATAAGATGTTCCAGTTCAGCATTCCGCGGGGCACCGAGGTCATCACCAGTGGCAAGATCCCCTGAGCGGCGCGCGTCCGCGATCGCGCTCGTCGTGCTCGCGCTCGCGGGCTGCGCGGGCTCCGGACCTCTGCGCGTCGGCGAGCGCGCCGAGCGCCGCGGCGATTACGATCGGGCAGTCGTCGCCTACACGAACGCCCTGCGTGCGGATCCCGACAATCGTCACGCGCGCCACGCGCTCGAGCGCGTGCGCATCCGCGCCTCCGAGGAGCACTATTTCCGGGGCCGCCGTCTCGCGACGGCCGAGCGCTACGAGGAAGCCGCGATCGAGCTGCAGCTGGCCACGGAGCTGAACCCGACCAATGCGCGGGCCGAAGCCGAGCTGCGCGAGACGCGTCAGAAACTGCGCACCAAGGTCGCCGTCTCGCGCGGCGGCAAGACGGAGCTGCAGACCCTGATCGAAAAGTCGCGGGACACGGCGCCGCCAGGCCTCGATTTGCCCGAAGGCATCAAGCTGCCCGACACCCTCGTCTTCAGCAACGCGACGAGCCGGATGGCGTTCACTGCGCTCGCGAAATACGCGAACCTCAACATCGTCTTCGATCCCGCGTTCCGCGGCGACGATCGGATCACCGCGGACCTGCGCAACACCACGCTCGCGAACGCGCTGGCCTCGCTGACGGCGACCACGCGCACGTTCTACCGCGTCACCGCCCCGCGCACGATCACCATCATCCAGGACACGCCAGCCAAGCGGAGGGAATACGAGGAACAGGTCGTCCAGACGTTCTACGTCAGCAACGCCGACCTCAAGGAAGTCGTCGACCTCCTCCGCATCGTCGTCGACGTGCGGCAGATCTCGCCGACGACGGCCGTCAACGCGATTTCGTTGAAGGACACGCCGGAGCGTATCGCCGCCGCCGGACGGCTCATCGCGGCAATCGACAAGGCGCGCCCGGAGGTGGTCATCGACGTCGAGCTGCTCGAGTTCGATCGGACGCGCATGAAGGAATACGGGCTCGGCATCGCCTCGCCTGACTCGGACGGTATTTCCGGCGGCGCGGACGTCAATCGGGACGACCTCACGCTCCGCAGCCTGCGCACGCTTACGCAGTCGGACGTGTTCATCACCGGCGTGCCCGGCCTCTACTACCGGCTGCTGAAGCGGGACGCCGCGACGCGTACCCTGGCGAACCCGCAGCTTCGGACGTCGGAGGGTCTGACGACCCAGGCGAGATTCGGCGAGCAGGTTCCCGTCCCTGTCACGGTGTTCGCGCCGATCGCGACAGGCGGCATCAACCAGCAGCCGATCACCTCGTTCAACTACCGGGACATCGGCGTCAACATCGACATCACGCCTCGCACGCATCACAACGACGAAGTATCGCTGACGCTGCGGATCGTCGTCAGCAACATCTCCGGCTCGCTCAACGGGCAACCGACTTTCGGGAATCGCGAGATCACGACGACGATCCGGCTGAAGGACGGCGAGACGAACATGCTCGCCGGCCTCATTCGCGACGAGGAGCGCACGACCCTGTCCGGCGTACCTGGGCTGAGCGATCTCCCGTTCGTCGGCCGACTGTTTGCCAGCAATAAAAAGGAAGTGCAGGAGTCCGACATCGTGCTGACGATCACGCCGCATATCGTGCGCGTGCTCGATCTCACCGAAGCAGACCTGCGCCCGTATCGTCTCGGACGCGATTCCGGCGGCACGCCTACGGTCGAGCTGCCCGCGATCACCCTGCCGCCGCGCGACAAGGATCCCGACGCGGCGCCGGCCGAGCCGGCGGCGCCGACATTCCCGCAGCCGCTTCAGCCAAACGTGCCCGGCACCCAGCCACCAAAGGAACCACCGCCTGGTACGCCGGCCCCGATCCAGCCGCCGCCCATAAAGAAGGATGGCGGCACGTAGCCTCGGCGCGCTTCAATCCTCGCGCTCGACAATGGCGCCGAGCGACCGCAGGCGTTCGACGAGCGACGCATAGCCGCGCTCCACGGTTTCGAGCGGCGTCACGCGGCTCTCACCATCGGCAGCAAGGGCTGCTGCGATCAACGCCATTCCCGATCGCAGATCACGCGCATCGAGCAGCCGCCCCCTGAGCTGTTTGGGCCCGCTGACGATGATTCGATGCGGATCGCAGAGGAAGAGATCCGCCCGCATGGCGCTCAGCTGCTCGAGCGCGAAGAGGCGCAGTTCGTAGAGCCAGTCGTGCACCAGCGTCCGCCCATCGGCTTGCGTGGCCAGCACTGTGACCAGGCTGACCATGTCGCTCGGAAAGCCCGGCCACAGTCCCGTCGTGATGCGTCGCGTGGCCGTCAGCGTCGACGGCGACACGGTGAACTTCTCTCCCTCGTACGTGCACGCCAGCCCCATCTGTTTCAGCGGGGCGGCGATCACTTCCATGTCCTCGGCCCGCGCCCCGTCGACCGCGATCTCTCCGCCGGTGATCGCCGCCACCACGCCCCAGCTGCCCGCTTCGATGTAGTCCCCCTGCAGCTTGTGCGTGGCGCCGGAACAGCGGCGCGGCGCCTCGACGCGAATGGTCGGCGTGCCGGCGCCCTCCACCGACACGCCCATCGCCTGAAGGAAGCGGCAGAGCTCCACGACGTGCGGCTCCATCGCGGCGTGGCGGATCTCGGTCCGGCCCCGCGCCGCGGCGGCGGCCAGGAGCGCAGTTTCAGTGCCGGTGACCGACGCCTCGTCGAGGTAGAACGACGCGCCCGTCAACCCGTTCGGTGCGTCGAGCGCGTGCCCGGGTTCGTCGACGGGCACGGCGCCGAGCGCGACGAGCGCCTGCAGGTGCGTGCTGATCGTGCGCCGTGCCGGGAAATCGCCGCCCGGAGG
>JBOGIX010000687.1:0-3197 GCA_050744685.1 Vicinamibacterales bacterium
CCGCGGGCTCGACCGCGCCTTCGTCGCGCGCGGCCGGCGCCGCGGCTGGCGTGAGCATCCTGACCTGATCCCGCGACAACGGGCCGCGGAGGTACGACAGCGTCCATCGCGTCTCGAAGATCGCCGGCGCCGTCTCGTGCACGTTGTGCATGAGGAAGATGCGTTTCTTCAACGCGGAAAGCGCACGGTCGGCCGTCGCCCGATCGAGAGCGCCGGACGCCCCCTCGAGGCCGTCGAGCAGCCGCGCCTTGTCGCGCTCGGTCTGCAGCCGGCCGAGAAACCAGGTCCCGGTGTTCGACAGTCCTTTGTAGTCGAGATCGACGGGATTCTGCGTCGCGAGGACGACCCCCAGACCGAAGGCGCGCCCCTGCTTCAACATCGTCAGGAGCGGCGCCTTCGACGGCGGGGTGGCGACCGGCGGGAAATACCCGGCGATCTCGTCCATGTAGACAATCGCCCTCAGGCTGGCGGTGCCGGTCTGCCGCCGCATCCAGCCGACCACCTGGTTGAGCAGCAGCGAGACGAAGAACATCCGCTCGGCATCGCCGAGATGCGCAATCGAGAAGACCGACACGCGCGGGCGTCCCTCGCGGGTATGGAGCAGGACATCCGGGTCGAGCGGCTCCCCTTCCAGCCAGCTGTCGAATCCAGGCGCCGCCAGCACCCCGTTCAGCCGCATGGCCAGCTCGAATCGTTCCTTCGCCGGGTAGAACGACTCGAGATCGACAACCCCGATCTTGTCGAACGGAGGAGACTGGACCTGACGGATGAGGGCGGCGAGGTCGAGAGCCTCACCGCGCTGCCACGCACTGGTGAGCAGCGCGGCCACCAGGCTGTGTTCCCTGCTCCGAGGCGCTGCATCCACGCCCGCGAGCACGAGCGCACTGGTCGCCGTGCCCGACGCGCGCTCGGCCAGCAGTTCGTTGTCGTTCCGCTCGGCCTCAACGGGCGCCGCGAACGAGCGCAGGATGGACACCGGCCGGCCGGCGCGGCTGCCGGGCGTGAAGATCCCGAACTCCGCGGATTTGCGCAATTTCTCGATGCGGTTGCCCCCCTGCCCCCACTGTGCCAGTCCGTCGGACCAGAGCTCGGCCTGCTGCGCCGCAAACGAATCCGCAGACACACCAGCGCGGCGCGCCTCACCTTCGTCCACCCACGGTCTGAACTCGCTCGCGGACAGGCCCGGAAACGTCAGCAGCAGGTTTCCCAGATCCCCTTTCGGATCTATCGCGATCACCGGGATCCCGTCGATCGCCGCTTCTTCGATGAGGCCGACGCACAGGCCCGTCTTCCCGCTCCCCGTCATGCCTACGCACACGGCATGCGTGACGAGGTCGCGCGAGTCGTACAGCATCGGCTCGTCCAGCGTCTTCGCGGTCTCGAGGTCGTGACGCCGTCCCAGGTAGAAGAGACCGAGCTTCTCGAAGTCTGGCATTTCTTGTCCTCGCGGGCGGCCTCTTTCGGCCAGGGGGTCGTCTTGCGGCATAGGGGTATCGTAGTCCGTCGATATCAGTTTCCAGGTGCCAGTTTCCAGTTATGCCTTTCGATTACGACGAACAGATTCTCGAGACGCTCGCGGGGCACGGGCTGGTTCCCTTGCCAACAACCACTCCCCAGCGGCTCCGCGATGCGCTGCGGGATTTGTACCGGTACGAAATCCGCGAGCTCCGCCAATCGCTGCTGGCCGGGAAGATTGAGCGTCGTAACTACGCGGATCACGTGATCCAGCTGCGCAAGCGGTACTGGCTGCTCTCTCTGCCGTTGCCACACTGGACGAAGCGGTCGGCCGGGTAGGTGTCACGTGTCAATTTTCAGTGGCCAGTCGTCAAGTTGCCAGGCTTCCTCACCGGTAACCAGCAATGGATCTACTGGAAACTGCAAACTGGAAACTGCAAACTACACCGCGTGACTCCATTCGCTGCTACTATCCGCGTCGATTCCCACCGAAGGAGCAACAGATGGCAGACGAGCAGAATCCCTCGACAACCGCCGGCGATCCGCTGGCGCGGTCGGCAGAAGTGATCGGAAGCATCATCGGGAGCGCGACGAAGACGGTCGTCGACGCCGCGCAGGGACTGTCCACCACGACGGGCCGGGCAGCGCAGGATGTCGGGCCGACGGCGGCACGCGTGGCGGAAGCCGCGTCCGAGACGGTGCAGTCCTTGAAATCAACAGCCGAAAGTGCCGCCACGGACGTCCTCGACCGCACCGCCCCCAGTCGACGCGCGATCAAGCGCGTGGTGAGGCGGACGGTCAAGCGTGCGCAGCGTGGGGTGAAGGTGGTGAGCCGCCGGCTCGGCAAAGGCGTGGCCGCGGGCCGCAAGAGGGTGGCCGGCGTCACAACACGCGCGTCCGCGCAGCGGAGCATGCCGGGCGGACGAACCAGCACCGCGAAAACAGCCAAACGCAAGGCCCCGATCGCAGCAGCGAAGACGGCTCGCCCGGTCTCTGCAGCTGCGGCCAGAAAGGGGCGCGGACCGGCAGGCCGCGCAACCGCCGCGAGGCCGGTCAAAGGCAGGACTGTTCGAACGGCCAAGCCTGGCCGCAAACGATAGCGGATCAGTTCCTGCTGCCGGTCTCGCGTGCACGATTGCGCGCGGCCAGGTGGATTCCGTTGAAGAGGAACTTGAATGTACCGTGCGGCTGGGCGCGGAAGGTGATCTCCGGGGCGAACAGGTACACCCTGCCAGCCCCGACCGCCGCATCCAGCACCTGCACGCCGTTTTCCAGGTAACCTTGCCCGTACGCCCACCCGCTCCTGAGCGGCGTCGCCGTGTCGAACCAGGCAATCGGCCGAACGCCCTTCCGCCAGGCATCAGGCTCCAGCCGGAACACCGGGCTGTTATCGAAGAACACGTCAACCGGGCTGGTGATGCCGTGCGCGATCGGCGCCGCCGTGTCCACGGTCATCCGCAGCACCGAGCCGGGCACATAGAACTTCTCGGACGGCAGCGGACGCGTGGTTCCGTCCGGCGATCGCTCCATCAGGTGGCTCCGCACCGGCAGCGAGAACAGTTCGGCAAGGTTCATGGCCGACCGCCCCACGCCGAGCACGGTGCCACCAGCCTCGACGAACCTGCGCAGCTCGGGCCCGGTGGTGCCCATCGTGTATGCGCCCTGCATGTGCCGATACTCGGCCGGCACCGCCCCGGGCGCACCGCCGCGGCCGCCGCCGCCCGCTCCGGGCGGCCTGGTCG
>JBOGIX010000688.1:0-6970 GCA_050744685.1 Vicinamibacterales bacterium
GTCGCCGTTCGCGCAGCCGCGCGACCCGCTCAGCGGCCAGCCGCTGCCCGGCGGACGCATTCCGCCGTTCTTCGTCAACCCGATTGGCGCCGCGATCGCGGCGCTCTACCCCCTGCCGAACCGCAGCACGCCGTTTGCGAACTTCGTCTCGTCGCCGACGCTGCGCGACGACGTGCATCAGCTCGACGGCAAGATCGAGCACACGCTGCCGCAGGGCGTGCGGCTCACGGCGAGGTACAGCTTTGCCGATCGCGGCCTGATCGAGCCGTTTGCGGGGGCCGGCTTCTCGTTGCTGCCCGGTTATGGGAACGACGTCCAGCGCCGTGGCCAGAACCTCTCTGTCACGCTCACGCGCGCGTCGCGCTCGTACGTGAACGACTTGCGGTTTGGATACAACCGCGTCGCCATCGGCGTGCTTCCCGAGGATGCCAGCATCACGAATGCGAGCGTGGGGCTGCCGGTGCTCTCGTCCAACACGCGCGATCGGGGTCTCAGCCTGATCACGATCGCGGGCTACTCACCAGTCGGGCACGAGTACAACAACCCGCAGGAGAGCACTTCCGACACCTTCCAGGTTCACAACACCACCACGCTCTCCCGCGGCGCGCATCTGATCAAGATCGGCGGCGAGTGGTACAGCATGCGGCAATCGGCGTTTCGCGACGTGCAGGCGCGCGGCTTCCTGACGTTCGTGCAGCAGGGCTATACGGGAAATGCCCTGGGCGATCTGTTGCTCGGCCTGCCTGTCGTTACGGGCGGCGCCCGCCTCGACAACCCGCAGGACCTGCGCGCCGCCACGTGGAGCCTGTTCGCGCACGACGATTGGCGCGCCGCCCGCAAGCTGACGATCTCGGCGGGCCTCCGCTACGACTACGTCGCGCCCCCCGTGGACAAAGACGATCGCGCGAACCTGTACGACGTCGCCACCGGCTCGCTCGTTCCGGTGGGCACCAACGGCATGCCGCGCGGCGGCTACGAGCCGGACCGCAACAATCTCGCGCCCCGCGGCGGCTTTGCGTGGACGCTCGACGACCTGCAGCGATGGGTGGTCCGCGGTGGCTACGGCATCTACTACAACCAGGGCGCCCTCGCGACGTCGGAAGGGCTGTACTTCAACCCGCCCTACTTCAATCTCGGCGTCTTCTTTCCCGCCGAGGGGCTGCCCCCGCTCACCTTGTTCGATCCGTTCCCGTCGACCTTCCCGGTCTTCATCCCGCAGTCGGCGACCGCGTACCAGCGCGACCTGCAGACGCCATGGATGGAGCACTGGAACCTGAACGTGCAGCATCAGATCGGCGCCGGGCGGGCCATCGAGGTCGCCTACGTCGGTTCGCGGGGCCACGATCTGATCTCCGCCCGCGACGCCAATCAGCCCGCGCCAAGCGCGAGCCCGCTCAACCTGCGCCCGAACCCGGCGTTCGCCGACATCACGCTGATCGAATCGCGTGCGTCATCCAGGTACAACGCGCTGCAGATCAGGTTCCAGCAGCGCTTCGACGATGGGCTGTCGGCGCTCGCGAGCTACACGTACGGCAAATCCACCGACGATGCCTCGGGGTTCTTCACGAGCACGGGGGACGCGAACTTTCCGCAGAACAGCCTCGACCCTGAGGCCGAACGCGGTCGATCGAGCTTCGACGTGCGGCATCGCCTGTCGGTGGCCCTGTCTTATCGACTGCCGCTGTCGGGCAACGTCTGGCTGGACGACTGGCAGCTACAGGCGGTCGCGACGATCCAGAGCGGGCGCCCATTCACCGTGGCCATGCACCCGGACATCGACGTCAGCAACACTGGCCGTTCGAATCTCGGATTCGGCTACAACGATCGCCCGAACGTCACCGGAGATCCGGCGCTGCCTGCCGGCGACCGCGACGAGAACGCGTGGTTCAACACCGCGGTGTTCACCGTGCCCCCGTTCGGCACGTTCGGCAACGCGGGCCGCAACAGCGTGGAAGGCCCCGGCCACAAGAACCTCAACCTCGCCATCGTCAAAGAGGTGCCCCTCGGCCCCTCGCGGCTGCAGCTCAGGCTCGAGACGTTCAACCTGTTCAACGCGGTGAACTTCGATCTGCCGGACGCATTCGTCGGGTCGCCGACGTTCGGCCGAATCCTGTCGGCGGGCGCGCCGCGCCGGATTCAGCTGGGGGGGAGGCTCGTTTTCTGACGATCGCAAGGTCCATCTACCGTGTAGCAGTATTCTAAAAGGACGCTATGAGACGAACACCCTCCTTGTCGCTCGTGCTCTCGTTCGCCCTGCTCATCCCCGCGGCCGCGCTGGTGAGCGGCGAGAACTGGCCGGAGTGGCGTGGTCCCGCCCGGACCGGGGCCTCGACCGAAAAGGGGCTGCCTTCTTCCTGGTCCCCGGCCGGGGAGAACCTGGCGTGGAAGGCACCCTATGGCGGGCGGTCGTCTCCCGTGGTGTTCGGAGATCGGCTCTACCTGCAGACGTCGTCCGGGTCCGGCGCCACGCTGCAGGAGCGCGTCGTCGCCTTCAACGCCGACACCGGAAAGGTGCTCTGGGAGCACAAGTACAACATCTTCCTGAGCGACGTCCCGCCGCACCGCATCGCGTGGGCGTCGCCGGCGGTGGATCCGGCGACCGGCAACATCTACGCATTCAGCGGCAACGGCGTGCTGAAGTCGCTGTCGCCGGAAGGCAAACTGCTGTGGGAACGGTCGCTCCCCGAAGAGTTCGGGATGTGGACGACGCACGGCGGGCGCGTGTCGTCTCCGGTCGTCGATGGCAGACAGCTGATCGTCAGCGGGTTGATGTTCCTCTGGGGCCAGCACGCCGGTGGTGCGCACCGGTACGTCTCGTTCGACAAGTCCAGCGGTCGCACCCTCTGGATGAGCGCGCCCGAGGGCCGTCCGACCGACACGATCTACGCGAACCCCTTCATCGCCGACGTCCAGGGCACGCGCATGATGTTCACCGGCGGCAGCGACGGCGCGATGCACGCGATCGAGATCAACACCGGCGAGCCGATCTGGAACTGGCGCGTGAGCCAGCGCGGCCTGAACACCGCGGCGCTGCTGGTCGGCGACGACGTGATCGTGACGCACAGCGAAGAGAACCTCGGCACGAGCGAGATGGGAATGATCGCCGCGGTGCCGGCTGCCTCGAAGGGCGCGTTGACGGACAAGGACGCACGGTGGCTGCTGCGGGGTATCCAGGCGGGTTATGCGTCCCCGGTGTCCGACGGCGAGCGCATCTACGTGCTCGACAACGGCGGTGTACTGTTCGCGTTCGACGCGAAGGCCGGCAAGCAGCTCTGGCATCAGACGCTCGGCACGATCGCGAAGGCGTCGCCGGTGCTCGCCGACGGCAAGCTGTATCTCGGCACCGAGAACACGGGCGATGCCGGCGGCAAGTTCTTCATCGTCCGGCCGCACGCCGACAAGGCAGAGATCCTCGATCAGGACTGGCTTGGCACGCCGGAGAAATCCGAATTGATCACCGCCTCCCCCATCGTCGCGCGCGGCCGCATCTACGTGACGTCGATGGACGCGCTCTATGCGATCGGGCCGAAGGGCGTGCCCGCGTCCGCGAAGTCAGGTATGGTCTCGGGAACGGTCGCCGGTAAACCCGCCGCCGGCCCGGTTGCGACCGTGCACGTCACGCCGACCGAGGTCATCCTGAAGCCGGGTGAATCGATCGCCTTGAGCATCCGCACCTTCGACGCGCAGGGCCGGCCGATCGCGAACGCGCCGGTCGCGTCTGCCACGTGGGCGCTCGAGGGCCTGAAGGGCCCGCTCGAGAACGGCCGCTTCACCGCCGACAAGTCTGCCGGCGCCCAGGCGGGCACGGTCAAGGTGACGATGGGGACGGTGAGCGGCGCCGCGCGCCTGCGCGTCATCCCCGACCTGCCGTGGACGTTCGACTTCGAGAACAGCGGCGAAACGCCGCCCCCCTACTGGATCAACGCGACCGGCAAGTTCGCCGTCCGCGCCCTCGAGGGCAACAAGGTGCTCGTCAAGCTCGCAGAGAACCCGTTCGCTTTCGCCAAGCGCACGCGGCCGTTCTTCGGTCCTCCCGATCTGAGCAACTACACGATCGAAGCCGACGTACGATCGATGGAGCGCCGCCGGCAGATGGGCGACGTGGGCATCGTGGCGCAGCGGTACGAGCTGGTGCTGTTCGGCAACCATCAGCGCCTCGAGCTGCAACCGTGGCAGCCCGAGACCGAACGGACGGTGCGGGTCGACTACAAGTGGAAGCCGGACACGTGGTACACCATGAAGCTGGAAGTGCAGTCGCTCGACGGCGCCAAGGTCCGGGTACGAGGAAAGGTGTGGCCCAGGGGGGAAGCCGAGCCCGCAGCGTGGGCAATCGAGCGCATCGATCCGATTGGCAGCCAGAAGGGCAGCCCCGGCATTTACGCAGACGCCATGAACTCCGCGCCGCAGGGGGGCTCGGAGATGTTCTACGACAACATCAAGGTCTATCGAAACACCGGCAAATAACGCGGTACACGATTCATGAGAAAACTCGCTCTCGCAATCGCGGCAATGGCGCTGGCCTCGGGATCGCTGGCGCGCTCGGCAGGCGACACCGGCGGCAAGGAGTGGCCGATGTGGGGCGGCACGCCCGACCGCAACATGGTGTCGAACGTGAAGGGCGTGCCGACCGCCTGGGATCCGAAGACCAAGAACAACATCAAGTGGGTCGCCGAGCTCGGGTCGCAGACCTACGGCAACCCCGTCGTGGCGGGCGGAATCGTCTACGTCGGCACGAACAACGAAGCGATGAAGGATCCCAACGTCAAGGGGGACAAGGGCATCCTGATGGCGTTCAAGGAGGACACCGGCGAGTTCCTGTGGCAGGCGGTGCACGACAAGCTGGCGTCCGGGCGCGCCAACGACTGGCCGTTCCAGGGCATCTGCTCCTCCCCCCTCGTCGAGAACGGCATCGTCTATTACGTGTCGAACCGCGGCGAGCTGATGGCCGTGGATGCGGATGGCTTCCGGGACAAGACGAACGACGGCACGGTCAAGGACGAGAAGCTGAGCAGCGAGAAGGATGCGGACGTCATCTGGCGTTTCGACATGATGGAGGAGCTCGGCGTCGCACAGCACAACATGGCGAACTCGTCGCCGGTCGTATTCGAGAACCTGATCTACGTGAGCACGTCGAACGGCCAGGACGAAAGCCACGTCAACGTGCCGTCGCCCAAGGCGCCCGCGATCATCGCCGTCGACAAGACCACCGGCAAACTCGTGTGGGAAGACAACCCGGTCGGCGAAAAGATCCTGCACGGGCAGTGGTCGTCGCCGGCCGTGGGCCAGGTCGGCGACACCATGCAGGTCGTCATCGGCCAGGGCGACGGATGGGTGCGCGGCTACGAGGCGAAATCCGGCAAGCGCCTGTGGGAATTCGATCTCAACCCGAAGGACTCGGTCTGGCCGAAGACGCGCAACGAAGTGATCAGCACGCCGGTGATCCACGAGAACGTCGTCTACATCGCCAACGGGCAGGATCCTGAGCACGGCGAAGGCGTCGGCCATCTCTACGCCATCGACGCGACCAAGCGGGGCGACATCACCAAGACGGGCCAGATCTGGCACTACGGCGACATCCGCCGGTCGATCTCCACCGGCGCGGTCTACAACGGCATCCTGTTCTACGCGGACTTCAGCGGCTTCCTTCACGCCATCGACGCCAAGACCGGCAAACAGCTCTGGAAGCACGACATGTTCGCGGCCATCTGGGGCTCGCCGATGGTGATCGACGGCAAGGTCTATCTCGGGGACGAAGACGGCGACATCGCGATCCTCGCGGCCGATCGCACGATGAAGCTGATTGCCGAGAACAACATGGGGAGTTCCGTGTATTCGACCGTCGTTCCGGCCAACAGCGCCCTGTTCATCGCCAATCGCAACCAGCTGTTCGCGATCGCCGGGACGAAGTAAATGCGCCTCTTCCGGATGCGGGCGATTTCGCCGGCGCTGCTCCTCGGCTGCCTGGTGCTGAGCGCCGGGGCCGGGCTGGTCGACGCACAGGCCCCGTCGGATCGCTGGGCGCAGTTCCGCGGCGCCCCGTCCCTTGCCGGCACGAGCAGCGCGAAGCTTCCGGACACGTTGAAGGTGCTCTGGACGTACGACGCGGGCGAATCCATCGAATCGTCCGCCGCGATCGTGGACGGCGTCGTCTACGTCGGCGTGCAGCCGGGAGAGCTCCACGCGATCGGGCTCGCGGACGGCAAGCCGAAGTGGAAGTACAAGGCATCGCCCGAAGGTCTCGCCGAATCATCGCCGGCGGTTGCGAACGGCCTGGTGTATTTCGGTGATCTCGGCAGGGTCGTCCACGCGGTCGACGCGGCGACGGGCAAGATGGCCTGGACGTTCGCCACCGGCGGCGAGGTGAAATCGTCTCCTGTCGTCGTCGGCGACCGGGTGCTCATCGGATCGTACGACAACCATCTGTATGCGCTCGGCGCGAAGGACGGCAAGCTCATTTGGAAGGTCCGGACGGAGGGCTACGTCCACGCCACGCCCGCCGTCGCCGACGGCGTGGCCTACGTCGCCGGCTGCGACGAGATGCTGCGCGGCATCCGCATCAGCGACGGCAAGGAGCTGTTCGCGATTTCCTCCGGCGCCTACACCATCGCCTCACCCGCACTCGTCGGCGGCCGCGCCTATTACGGCACCTACGAGAACGAAGTGCTCGCCGTGGATCTGAAATCGCACAAGATCCTCTGGCGTTACAGGCACCCCCGGCGTAACTTCCCGTTCTACTCGTCGGCCGCCGTGGCGCACGGCCGCGTCTTCGTGGGCGGCCGCGACAAGCTGGTGCACGCGATCGACATGAAGACCGGCGAAGCCGCATGGACGTTCACGACGCGGGCGCGCGTCGACTCGTCGCCCGTGGTCGCCGGCAAACGCGTTTACGTCGGCAGCAACGACGGCAAGCTCTACGTCCTCGACACGGCGTCCGGCAAGAGCGTCTTCGAGTTCGAGGCCGGCGGTCCGC
>JBOGIX010000689.1:0-3129 GCA_050744685.1 Vicinamibacterales bacterium
CGGCGTCGATCTCCTGACCGGCGACATCCGCTGGGAACAGTCGCTGGGCTCGGCGCCGCTCGAGCCGCGTGCCGCGGGCGGGCGCGTCTACCTCGCCACGGAACGCAAGACATTCCTCCGCATGCACGCGAGCTCCGGCCGCCTCGAACCTCACGTCCGCGTCGGCGCCATCGTCAGGGGCCAGGCCGCGGTGGACGACCGTCATGTGTACTTCTCGGGCCTCGACAATACGCTGTGGGCCATCGATCGCGGCGACGGGGCGATCGAATGGCGCAAAGGCATCACCTACCGTCCTGCGGCCGGCCCCGTCCTCCTGGCCGGATTCGTGGTCGTGCCCGGAGCCGATGTGAAGGCGCTCCCCGCGTACATCGCGCGGACCGGCGCAGCAGCCGGTGAAATCGCCTTTCCCGAAATGCTCTCCCGAGCGCCCGTGCTGGGCGTGGCCGCGGACGGGTCGACGTTCGCGCTGGGGATCACCGGCAATCTGGCGAACGAGTGGACGCTGACGCTGCTCGGTCCCTCTGCGAAACCGATCCTCACCGTGGAACCGCTGAAGGCACTGCCGGGAGAGGTAGTCGGGGTGGGACCGTGATCGAGTGACCGTCAGTTTCCAGTTTCCAGTTTCCAGTCTCCGGTTCTTTTCGGGTTTCCAGTTCTTGTCTGGCTCCCAGTTTTCGAGTTACCGGTCACAGCGTTCCAGTTCGCCTGGCGGCGAGTCGGATCTCGCGGGAACTCACTCCTGGTCGTCTCGGCGCGAAGCTCCGGCGCGTTCGGCCGCCTGATCGAGTGCCGCGAGCTCGGCCGCGACCACGCCGGCCAGGCGGGTCACGCCTTCGCGAATCTGATCGATGGACGCGGCGGAAAACGCCAGCCGGATGTAGTGCGCGCCGGTTCCGGGGGCGTCAGGCGCCGCACGCCCGTGACCGGACGGCGGATCGACGAAGAATGCCTGTCCCGCGACGTAGATGACGCCGTGGTCGACCGCGCGCGCGATCATCGCGTCGGCATCGATCGGCCGCGGCAGGGCCGCCCACACGAAAAACCCCCCGCGCGGCGACTGGAGCTGCACGCGCGGGCCCATCTCCTGCTGCAGCGCCGCGACCATGGCGTCGCGCTTCTCCTGATAATGACGACGCAGCAGCGGCAGCCGGCGCTGCAGGATGCCGCGGTGGTACGCCTCGAGCACCATGCGTTGATCGAGGCTGCCAGACATCAGATCGGCGGCCTGCTTCGCCATTTCGAGCTTGACCGCAACTGGTGACGGCGCGTCGATCCAGGCCACCCGAAACCCCGGCGCGAGCGTTTTCGAGAAGCTGCTCAGATACAGGACGCGGCCCTCGGGATCGTCCGCCTTGATTGGCCGGACGTCTTCCTCGCGCGCCGAGTCTTCGAAGTAGAGCTCGCGATACGGGTCGTCCTCGACGATGAGCATGTCGCGGCGGCGCGCCCATTCCAGCAGTCCCGTCCGCTTTGCCGGCCCCATCAGCAGGCCCGTCGGGTTCTGGAAGTTCGGCACGACGTAGAGAAACGCGATGCGCTTCCCTTGGCGCGTCAGGCGCGCGTGCACCTCGTCGAGATCGCTCAAATCGATGCCGTCGGCTTCCTGGTTCACGCCCGCGAGCTCGGCCTGCCCGTTGCGGAACGCAGAGATCGCTCCGGTGTAAGTCGGCCGCTCGACGAGCACGACGTCGCCTGGGTCGACGAGTACGCGGGTGACCAGATCCAGCCCCTGCTGCGAACCGGTCGTGACGAGAAGACGATCGGTCGCCGTCTGGATGTCGCGCTGCTCCTCGATGGCCACGATCGCCTCGAGCAGCGGCCGGATGCCGCGCGTCGGGCCGTACTGCAGCACGGACTTGTGCGTGCCGTTCAGGAGCTCCCGGGCGATCTCCGCATATTCCTGCCAGGGAAACGTTTCGGGCGCGGGATAGCCGGGGGCGAACGAAATCAGGTCCCGGCGCTGGCTCAGGATCGTGCCCATCTTGCGGATCGCCGATTCCTGCATGAGCGCGCCGGCGCGCGAGAAGAACTTGTCGTACGCGATCATGCGAGCCGCTTTTCCGTGATCGCATCCACGCCGGTTTCTCCGGACAGGCCGGGGAACTGTGGCCGATGGGGCGCGAGACGCGCGGTGTAACGCCGATACTGCGCGAGGTACGCGCACAGTGCCGTGAGGCCGAGGTACTGGAATACGAAGCCGCGCACGAGCCACGCGGCTACCTGCAGTGGCAGCACGGCGAGGCCGAGGATCGGGATCAGATTGATGAGGCCGAATCCGGCGGTAGCCATGATCGACGCGACGGTGGCGATCGCCGCGAGGAGCAGCACCACGCCGAAGATGCCGGCAATCTCGGGCAGGCTCGCGCCGATGAACCGGAACGCGCGCCGGATGGCCTGTCGCACACCGACGTCCTCGACCGCGATCACCAGCTGGGTGATCAGATAGAAGAAGTTCACCAGCGTGATCCACACTACCAGCGCGCTCGAGGCGAGCGCGGCGGCCATCGTCCAGCCCAGAAGCACGCCGGGGTTGCCCGTCAGCGTGTAGCCACCCAACACGAACGCGAGGTAGACAACCGCGGTGAGGCCGTAGACGGCGAGCAGACAGGCGCCGAGCTTGATGTACCGACCCCAGAGCCGCTGACACGCCTCGAGAAACGGTTCGATCGCAATCACGCTTGCACGCCGCACTTCGGCGACGCGAATCGGCGGACGTTCGAGCGGTCCCGCCTTGGCCTCGGCCGCGGCCAGCAGCGAGACCGTGCCTGCCTTCACCACGAACGTCAGCGCGGATCCGCCGAGGAGGACGACGGCAAACGCGATCGAAAAGGCGATCAGCGCCGGAAGATGATGGCGCATCGCCCCAAACACGTCGGCGACGATCTGACGGACGTCGCCGGCCAGCAGTTCGTCGGCGTCGCCGCCGAGCAGCAGGACGACCAGGAAGATGCCGCCGACGACCGGGACGGCCAGCAGCAGCTTCAGGGTCGACTCCGCCACGAACTGCACGGCCACGAGCGGCCAGTTCGCGGCCGCAACGAGCGCACCGCGCTTGAGCGTGGCCTTCAGTCCCGGCATCGTTTTTCACCGGGGGACTTCGTCCCCCGGACCCCCTTACACGCTCGCTCG
>JBOGIX010000690.1:0-3291 GCA_050744685.1 Vicinamibacterales bacterium
CCACCAGGCCCCGCTTGTCCCCGATCCGTCCGATTGCCAGCACCGCATCGTCCTGGAGCGGCCCTTCGAGCTTTGCCACGGCCATGATCGGCTGCAGCGCGAAGCCAGCCTTGCGCTCGCCGAGCGCCTCGATCACCACGGCGCGAAACAGGTCCTGCCCTGTCATGACGAGGCCGGTGACGAGCGTGCGCACCTTCGGATCGTCAGCGTGAGCGACCAGGGCCCGCGAGACGGCCGGGCGCACGAACTCGGTCTCTTCCTTGTCCAGCGCGGCGACGAGCCGCGGCAGCACCTTCGGATCCGGGTGGTGCTCGAACCAGTTGTAGGCGAGCGCCCGCAGGCGATCGTTCCGATCGTCGAGCGTCGTCTGCATCACTTGCTGGATCCGCGGATCGTTGAATCCCGAGAGCAGCACGAGCGCGCGAAACCGCACGTACCAGTCGGCCTTCTGGTTGCCGATCGTCTCGAGCAGCGCCGGCACCGCCACCGAGGGCTCGGCGCGCCGGACGATGCGGCCAGCGTCCATTCGCACCGGGAACTCGAAGGATCCGAGCTGCGTGATCGCCGTCCGGACCTGTGCGGGCGAGGTGTTCCCGGCCTTCTGCGCCGGTGCGGGGGCCGGACCCGGTTTCTGAGTGGCGGCAAGGGGCGCGCAGAAGAGCGCGGCGCAGAGGACGCTGATCGCAGCCGGCCGGAACCGCATCGATTTAGTCGATCGCCTTCAGCGCCAGCTGCAGGTAGGCCTTTTCGTCCTGCGGGAACGAGACCGGATACACGCCCGTGTAGCAGGACGTGCAGTACGACTTCTGGCGATCGCCGACGGCGGCGCGGAGGCCGTCGAGGCTGAGATACGCGAGCGAGTCGGCCTCGACGAACTCCCGAATCTCCTCGATCGTGTGCGTGGCGCCGATGAGATCCTTCCGGCTCGGCGTATCGACGCCGTAGAAGCAGGGCGACACCGTGGGCGGGCAGCTGATGCGGACGTGCACTTCCTTCGCCCCGGCCGCCTTCACGAGCCGCACGATCTTCCGGCTGGTGGTGCCGCGCACGATCGAATCGTCCACCAGCACCACGCGGCGGCCGTCGAGGATGCTCTTCACCGGGTTCAGCTTCACTCGGACGCCGAAGTGGCGGATCGACTGCTGCGGCTGGATGAACGTGCGTCCGACGTAGTGGTTGCGGATCAGGCCGAAACGGACCGGCACGCCGGCGGCCTCGCCGAATCCGATCGCGGCGCACACGCCGGAGTCAGGTATCGGCACGACCACGTCGGCGTCGACGGGAGACTCGGCGGCGAGCCTGCGCCCGAGCTCGGTGCGGACCTCGTTGACGCTGCGGCCGAAGACGTAGCTGTCCGGCCGCGCGAAGTACACGTGCTCGAACACGCAGTGCGCCAGCGGCGAGGGTGGATAGGGCTTGATCGAACGGAGCCCGCCGTCGCTGATGACGAGCAGCTCGCCCGGCTCGACCTCGCGCACGTAGGTGGCGCCGATCAGGTCCATGGCGCAGGTTTCCGAGCTGACGATCCACGCGTCGCCGAGGCGTCCGAGCGCGAGCGGCCGGAAGCCGTGCGGGTCGCGCGCCGCCACCAGCCGGTTCTTGGTCAGCAACACCATGGAGAACGCGCCGCTGATCTGGGCGATCGACTCCACGAGCGCCTCCTCGACAGAGGGCGCCTTCGAGCGCGCGTAGAGATGCAGCACGACTTCCGTGTCGCTGGTCGTCTGAAAGATCGATCCGGCGCGCACGAGGTCGTCGCGCAGCTCGCGCGCGTTCACGAGATTGCCGTTGTGGGCGACGGCAATCTGGCCGTGCGCGCAGTCGATCAGGAATGGCTGGGCGTTCTCGATCGTGCTGTCGCCGGCAGTCGAGTAACGGGTATGGCCGATGGCGAGGTGGCCGGGGAGCTTGTCGAGCGTGTCTTCCTTGAACGCATCGGCCACCTGGCCCATGCCGCGTGTCACGCGCATCTTCTCGCCGTCGCCGGCGGCGATGCCCGCGCTTTCCTGCCCGCGGTGCTGGAGCGCGTAGAGACCAAGCGAGGTCAGGCTGGCCGCCTCGGGGTGGCCAAAAATCCCAAAGACTCCGCACTCGTCTTTAAACTTATCCATAGGGGCTCTTCGTGATTTCGTCGCTCGCGCCTTCGGCGCTCGCTGGCTAGTTACACCTGCGTACATCTTGCGGCGATTCTGCCGTTCGCGATTTACCCCGCCTCCCTGGCCTTTCTGGCCTTTCTGGTCGGGTTCAAACCCCCGCGTCATTTTACGCCTTACGAGAGTGTGAATAAATTGTGGCTTCCGGCTTCAGCCGGAAGGATTTCCCGGAGATCTTCCGCCTGACCAGCCTCCGCCAGGGCTACGGCGGTCCGCCGAAGCGCTCCGCGCGAAGGCGGAAGCCACCCGCTCAGCGGATGATTTATTCACACGCTCTTACGCCGCACGGCCGGCGAAGTGGCGTTCGAAGGCCGTGGCCCACACCTGCTCGGCCTCGGCGACGGGGCAGTCGACGATGGTGGTGCCGCTGATGGCGACGCGAATACGATTCCCGCCGGTGCGGCCGATCACTGTCGCCGGGACGCCGCTCGCGCGCGCAAGCGCCAGGAGCGCGTCACGCTGTTCCGGCCTGACCGAGACAAGGATGCGGCCGCCGCGCTCGCTGAAGAGCGCCCCGAGCACCCCCCATTCGTTCGCATCTCCCTCTGCCGCGATGTTCGCCTCGCATCCGATCCCGCCGCTGTCGAACGCGCACTCGGCGAGGGCGATCGCCAGACCGCCGTCGGAACAGTCGTGCGCCGACTGCACGAGTCGCTGCCGCGCCGCCGCCGTCATGACGGAGAGGAGGGCGCGCTCGGCGTCGAGATCGATGTGCGGCGCCTCACCGGCCACGACCCCGTGCATCGTCTTGAGGTACTCGCTGCCGCCGAGGTTCGCATCGCTCGTGCCGAACAGCACCAGATCGGATCCCTCGGACCTGAACGACCGGCCGAGCACCGTCGTCGCATCCTCAATCAGTCCGACCACCCCGATGATCGGTGTCGGGTAGATCGCTTTTCCGTCCGTCTCGTTATAGAGGCTGACGTTGCCGCCGGTGATGGGGACTTCGAAAAAGCGGCAGGCTTCGGCCATACCTTCAATGGCTTCGACGAGCTGCGCCATGATTTCGGGACGCTCGGGATTGCCGAAGTTCAGGTTGTTGGTGGCGGCCACCGGAACAGCGCCCACGGCCGACAGATTGCGGCAGCACTCCGCCACCAGCAGGCGCGCGCCCTCGCGTGGAGAGAGCGAACAATAC
>JBOGIX010000691.1:0-3151 GCA_050744685.1 Vicinamibacterales bacterium
CTGATCACAATTCCACCTCATACACATAGATCGTCGACGCCTCGTCCTCCGGCATGAAAAACGCGCGCAGGCCGGTGGCGGTCGGCTCGATCCAGGCCGGGTTGTGAGTCATGGCGAGGCCTCCCCGTGTCCAGAGCGGTACCGGCACCTGATGGACGGGGCGGCCGTCGGCGAGATTGATCAGGTCGAGCCCGCCGAGCCGGAACGGGCGGGCGCCGGCTGCGGGTCTGAACTCGGCCAGGCCGGAACAGAGCATCTGCCGGGCGCCGGCGTACTTGCAGTCCTGGTAATCCACGTAGTGCGAGGGGTTGAGCGTGCGCAGCCTTTCGGGCGACGCATTCGCGTTGGTGACACGGCCGTCGCGATCCAGCGGCCATCGATAGAACCGGCGCGACCCCCAGCTCACGCCGTGCAGCGCGCCCTCGTCCCTGTCGTGCACGACGGCGCCGATGTGGTCGGCGAACCGGAAGACTTCGGTCGCTTTCATGGTCGCCGGATCGACGCGATACACGATCGATCGGCCGTTCGGACGATATTCGGCCACGGGGATCCACACCGAGGCCCCGTCGTAATCGATGCCGCCGGGGTGATAGATCGTGCCCTCCCCAAGCTTGATGGCGGACAGCAGGCTGCCGTCCGCGTCGATCTTGAACAGGTGGCCCACGCCTTCGCCGGTGTCCCGATCGTAGCCGCCGGCCGGCTGCGGCAGCCGCTTCGTCCTGACCGTGACCTCGACGGAGGAAACGAGGAACGTGTCTCCGATCTTCACGAGGCCTTGAGGATGGTGCGTCCGAAACTTCACTGGAACGGTGCGAGTCAGCTTCCAGGCTGTGTCGCGGGTCAGCCTGACGATCCGGCTGCCGAGCGCGGACTCGCCTGCCGGCTGCATGGGCGGCGTAGCCGCGATCAGCGTCGTCAGCGCCCAGGCGGCCGCCGGGATCCGAAGGGCCCTCGACGCGGCAGCCCTGTTTGGCCGCCGCCCCGGACCTGCATTACGCTGTCGACGAAATACGGCCATCCGGTGCACCTCATGAAACAGTCAGTGACAGCAGCATTGTTCGTCCTTGCGGTCGTTTCGGCAACCGGCGCCGGAGCCGCGGAGGAACTGCACACGTTCAAGCGCATCCAGCTGAACGACCAGTTCTGGAGCGAGGGGGCGACGTACGGCGATCTGAACAACGACGGCGTGAACGACATCGTGTCCGGCCCGTGGTGGTGGGAGGGGCCGGCGTTCGAGACGCGCCACGAATACTATCCGGCGACCGCAACGTTTCAGCTGAAGCTGGGGCCGATGACCGCGGTCACCGTGCCCGGGTTCGAAGGGCGCCTCGGGCGCGAGAACAAGTACTCGAACAACTTCTTCGCCTGGGTGCTCGATTTCAACGGCGACAAGTGGAACGACATCTTGATCGTGGGTTTTCCCGGCACGGACACGTCGTGGTTCGAAAACCCGAAAGGGTCGGGCACGAAGCATTGGACGCGGCACAAGGTCTTCGACCAGACAGACAACGAGTCTCCGACCTTCTCAGACCTCACCGGCGATGGGCGCCCGGAGCTCGTCTGCATCACGAAGGGGCAGTACGGCTACGCAACGCCCGACTGGAACGACCCTGCAAAGCCGTGGACCTTCCACCCTATTTCGCCGAACAACAAGTACGGCAATTTCACACACGGCCTCGGCGTTGGTGACGTCAATGGCGACGGCCGGTCGGATCTGCTCGAAAAGAACGGCTGGTGGGAGCAGCCCGCCTCGCTCGCCGGCGATCCACTCTGGCGCTTTCACGGCCAGCCGATGGGCTCTGGCGGCGCGCAGATGTATGCCTACGACGTGAACGGTGACGGCCTGAACGACATCATCACGTCGCTCGCGGCGCACGAGTTCGGGTTGGCGTGGTACGAGCAGTATCGCGACAACGGTGCGGTCCGGTTCCGCGAGCACCTGATCGTGGGCAAGCAGCCGGCCGACAATCCCTACGGCGTGAAATTCTCGGAGATCCACGCCATCGCGCTCGTCGACATGGACGGCGACAACGTGAAGGACATCGTCACGGGAAAGCGGATCTGGTCGCACGGACGCACCGGCGATCCGGACCGCAACGACGCGGCCGTGCTGTACTGGTTCGAGCTGTCGCGCACGGGACCGACTATCGAGTTCGTTCCCCATCTCATCGACACCGAATCAGGCGTCGGCACGCAGGTCGTGGCCGGCGACATCAACGGCGACACACTGCCCGACATCGTCGTCGGCAACAAGGCGGGCACCTTCGTGCACCTGCACGAGAAGAAGACCGTGACGCGCGAGGAGTGGGAGAAGGCGCAGCCGAAGCGCCGCGCCGATTCTGGCGCGGCGGTCCGATAACGAGGCGAGACGAAAGCGAACTTGCGCGAACGACCCGGTGCGCTGCGCTCGATCACTCGTAGCGCAGCGCCAGGATCGGGTCGATCCGGCTCGCCCGGTGCGCGGGGATCAATCCTGCCGCCGCAGAGACGATCGCCAGCACCACCATGGTCGTGCCTGCGAGCCACGGATCGTTGGCCTCGATGCCATACAGCTGCGAGGACACATAGCGTCCGAGCGCACGCGCCGCTGGCACGCCGACGGCCAGGCCAATGGCGAGGAGCAGCATGACCTCGCGCATGACCATCCAGATCACGCGGCCGGGTTGCGCGCCAAGGGCCAGGCGGATGCCGAGCTCCTTCCGCCGCCGCGCGACCACGAACGCCATCACGCCGTAAAGGCCGATAGACGCGAGCAGCGTAGCGAGCAGGCCGAACCCGGCGGACAGCAGCGCGATCAGACGATCCTTGAGCAGCGTCTCGTCGAGCTGGCCCTGCAGGGTCTTCACCTGATACACGGGCATCGACGCGTCGAGCTGCTTCACCTCGTTGCGAACCAGATTGTAGGCCCCCGCCGATCCCGTGGTAGTTCGCACGTAGAACGCGACGCCGCCGCGTCCCCAGTTCGGCACGAACACCTGCCGCCGCACGCCCTCGCGCGGCCCCTCGTAGAGCGAATCGGCGACCACGCCGATGATCTCCACGTCCAACTTCGTTTTCGGCCCGGTTCCCCGTCCAAGCCGCTTGCCGACGGCGCTCCGCCCCTTGAAGAAGTGCTCCGCGAATCGACGGTTGACGATGGCGACCTTCGAGT
>JBOGIX010000692.1:0-3141 GCA_050744685.1 Vicinamibacterales bacterium
TCACCTTGCGGGTCACGAACTCGAGCCCGCGCCGCGGCGACTCATGGTTGAACAGGATGCCCGAGACGGCAAACAGGTCGTAGCTCTCGCGGTAGTTCACGGTGATGTAGTGCGCGAACACCTTGGATACGCCGTAGGGGCTGCGGGGATAGAACGGCGTCAGCTCGGTCTGGGGCACCTCGCGCACCTTGCCGAACATCTCGCTCGACGAGGCCTGGTAGAAGCGGATGCCGGGATCGACTTGCCGCACGGCCTCGAGCGCGCGCGTGACCCCCTGCGAGTTGAACTCGCCTGTGAGCATCGGCTGATCCCACGATGCCGGCACGAACGACATGGCCGCGAGATTGTAGAACTCGTGTGGCCGCACCGCGTCGAGCACGCGGATGAGCGACAGCTGATCGAGCAGATCCGCCGGCCGCAGCTGGATGCGGTCGAGCAGGTGTTCGATGCGCCAGTAATTGGTCGTGCTGGCGCGGCGGACGACGCCGAAGACCTCATAACCTTTGTCGAGGAGCAGCTCGGCGAGATAGGAACCGTCCTGCCCGGTAATGCCCGTGATCAATGCGCGCTTGGCCATAGCTGATACAAACGCAAAAGCGTAACACACACCGGGCGCGGTCTCGACTTTGCAACGGATGAGCTCAGAGGGCGCATATTCATGGGTTTGACGGTGCGACTGCCGTCGAGTAACCTCGTTCGCCGTCCCCAGAACCAGGAAAACATGCGGGCAGGTGCCCGGCTGATTCCTGCGCACGGAATGGCCGATCTCCGTCGCGGATCGTCTACGCGGCTGCCGGCGTTCCCGTTCGGAGCGTCTGCAGACGGCGACCGGCATACACGATCATCGAATCTAGCAGCCCCTCCACGTCGCGATTCGTCTCGTTATCGTCCCGATTCTCAAGGACACTATGCTCCCGAGCCCAGATTCTCGTCTCGCCCGGTCGTGCCGCTTCCTTGTCTTCGCGCTGGGCGCCGCCGCCGTGGTCATGACGGCACGCGGCCTTGCCCAGCGAACCGACCGCAAGGGACTCTCCAACTCCTCGCAGCACGAGAACCGCAACTACGACGCGCGGGTTACGCTCGTGCCGGCTACGGTCACACCGGCCGCCGACCTCGCGGCGACCATCCGTCAGCAGGCCGCGATCGATGCGCTTCGCAAGCAGCTGCCGGATCTCGATGCGTCGATCGACGAGCGCACGGGCGCGACGCGGACGATCTGGAACCGCGTCGGCTACCTCACCGGGCCGCGGAGCGGGAGCGCCCGCGATATCGCTGACGCCTATATCGCTGCCAACCTCGATCTGCTCGGGCTGGTCGAGACCGACCTCGCCGAGCGCGAGCTGACCGACGTCGTTTACACCAGGGTGACAGGGGCGACCCACATCTATTACCGGCAACGCGTGAACGGCGTGCCGGTCTACAACGCGCAGCTGCACGTCAACGTCAATCGAGACGGCCGCATCATCAGCATGAACAACGGCTTCGTCCCGAACCTCGCGGCCGGCTTCAACAGCCTGCAGCCCGGGCTCGAAGCCGCCGACGCCGTCCGCAGTGCAGCCGACCATCTCGAGATCCGCGACGCCGTGGTTCGCGGCAGCCGCGTCGAACGCGACGGCGTGCGGCAGGACGCACACATCGACACCGAGCACCTCTCGACCGAGCCGGTGAGGGCGACGCTGATGCTGCTGCCGGTACGCAGGGGAGAGGCGCGTCTCGTGTGGAACTTCCAGATCCACACGCTCGACGACGACCACGCGTTCGACTTCACGGTGGACGCCGACTCGCGTCAGGTGTGGACGCGGTTCGACTGGGTTGCGTCCGATCAGTATCTCGTCTACCCGAGACCGTCGGAGAGCCCGAGTCATGTGTCGCCGGCGCCGCCCGCCGACGGCCGCACCACCGTGCTGAACCCGGCCAACCTCCTCGCCTCGCCATTCCTCTGGCACGACACCAATGGTGCGGCGGGCGCCGAGTACACCATCCTGCGCGGCAACAACGTCCATGCCTACGAGGACAGCGACTCGAACAACACGCCGCCGGCGACGCAGCCCGACTGCGGCGGTTCGCTGAACTGCACGTTCGTGCTCGATCTGGAACACGAACCAACGGCCTACACGGCGGCCGCGGTCGCCAATCTCTTCTACTGGAACAACATCGTTCACGACGTGCAATATCAGTACGGCTTCGACGAGCCGGCCGGCAATTTCCAGGTGAACAACTACGGTCGGGGCGGGCAGCAAAACGATGACGTGCGTGCCGAGGCCCAGGACGGGTCCGGCCTGAACAACGCCAACTTCTCGACGCCCCCCGACGGCGCCCGGCCGCGCATGCAGATGTATCTCTGGAACCACACGTCCCCTTCGCGCGACGGCGATGTCGACAACGGCGTGATCGTGCACGAGTACGGGCACGGGATCTCCAACCGTCTTGTCGGCGGACCGTCGAATACCTCGTGCCTCGGCAACCCGCAGCAGCCGGGTGAAGGCCTGAGCGACTGGTGGTCGCTCGTGTACACCGCCAAGCCCGGCGATACGGCGGCGATGTCGCGCGGCATCGGCACTTATCCGCTCGGCCAGTCGACGACGGCGCCGGGCATTCGTGGCGTGCCCTACACAACCAACACGTCGGTCAACAACTGGACGTACGAGAGCATCAGCGGCCGGAGCGTGCCGCACGGCGTGGGCGCCGTCTGGGCGCAGGCCATGTGGCGCGTGTACTGGGCGCTCGTCAACGAGCACGGATTCGGCGCCAATCTCTACAACGCGGGCGGCGGCTCGGGCAACCAGCGCGCCATGCTCTACGTCAACGAGGGACTGAAGAACACCGCCTGCAGCCCGACGTTCGCGGACGTCCGCGACGGGATCATCCAGGCGGCGGTGGACAACTACGCCGGCGCGGACGTGTGCCGCCTGTGGGGCGCGTTTGCCGCGTTCGGCCTCGGCACCGACGCGGTCAGCGGCGGCGCGAACAGCACGACACCCACCAACGGCTTCAACCGCCCTGTCGCCTGCGGCGGTACGGCGCTCCCGGCGCTCACGATCAACGACGTCAGCGTTACCGAAGGCAACGCCGGAACGACCGCGGCCACGTTCACCGTGGCGCTGGCGCCGGCGGCCACGAGCGAGGTCCGCGTCAGGTATC
>JBOGIX010000693.1:0-2491 GCA_050744685.1 Vicinamibacterales bacterium
TCGCGCGATCGCTCACGAGCGCGACGATCCGCTCCGCGAGGTGCGCGCCCGTCAGGTCCTTCTGCTCGATCAGTTCCGCAGCCCCTGCCTTCGCCAGCACCTCCGCGTTCTTGCGCTGGTGATCGTCGGCCGCGGTTGGCAGCGGTATCAGCACGGCCGGTTTGCCCGCAGCCGTCAGCTCCGCGATGGTCGTCGCCCCGGCGCGACAGACGATGACGTCCGCCGCTTTCATTTCCCGGTCCATCTCGTAGAGAAACGGCTCAACGCGCGCGTCGAGGCCAGCCGTGCGGTATCCATCCCTGACGCGCTCCAGATCGCGTTGTCCCGTCTGATGCGTGATTGCCAGCCCGCCACGGTGAGCTGCCAGCCTCGACGCCGCCTCCACCATGGCCATGTTGATTGCGTGCGCGCCCTGGGAGCCGCCAAAGATCAGGACCCTTGGCGGACCTGCCGCCACTCCCGGTTCGCTCGTCTGCTCACTCCCGGCGCCGCGCGCCAGGAACTCCGGCCGAACTGGATTGCCTGAGACAAATCCCCTCCTGCCAAAGAAGGTCACCGTCGACTCGAACGTCACCGCCGCCGCCTTGACTACGCGCGCCAGCAGCCGATTGGTCATCCCCGGCACGGCGTTCTGTTCGAGCACCATCGTCGGCACTCCGCGCACCGCCGCTGCAAGGACCACCGGCCCCGAGCTGTAACCGCCAACGCCGATCACCAGATCCGGCCTGCGGCGCGTGATGATGCGCCATGCGTCGAGCCCGCCAAGCGGCAGCAGGCCGACGCCACGGACGAGCGCCGCAGGCGACATGCCTTTCAGGCCCGCGCTGCGGATCACATCCAGCAGAAAGCCTTCCTTCGGCACCACACGCGACTCGATGCCGCGAGCCGTGCCGGCGAACGTGACCACGGCGTCCGGCAGCCGGTGCAGCAGCTCCCGCGCCACAGCGATCCCCGGATACAGGTGACCACCCGTGCCTCCTCCCGCGATCACGACGGCAAGCGGCTTCATGCATCAGGCGCCGGCAGCGCGGTGGTGACGACGTGGGAGGACGAGGCGTGCTGCGAGACGTTGAGCAGGATGCCTATCCCCAACAGGTTGATCAGCAGCGACGATCCACCGGCGCTCACGAAGGGCAGCGGAATGCCCTTGGGCGGCAGCAGGCCCAGCACGACGCTGATGTTGAAGAACGCCTGGAACGCCACCATGGTCGTCAGCCCGATGGCGAGGAACGCGCCGAAGCGATCGGGCGCCCTCACTGCAGTGCGGAGCCCGCGCCAGGTGATCACGCAGAAGCACGCCAGCACGAGCGTCGTGCCGACCAGGCCGAGCTCCTCGCCGATGACCGAGTAGATGAAGTCGTTGTGCGGCTCGGGCAGATAGAACAGTTTCTGCACGCCGCCCATCAGGCCGCGGCCGAAGACGCCGCCGGTGCCGATGGCGATCATCGACTGGATCATCTGCCAGCCATCGCCGAGCGGGTCGGCCCAGGGATCGAGGAACGCGACGATGCGCCGGCGGCGATATTCGGACGAGGCGATGAGCACGTACGCAAGCGGCAGGCTCACCAGCAGCAGCCCGACGACGTAGCGATAGCTGATGCCCGCGGCAAACACCATGACGGCCGCGATCATCACGATGCAGACACCGGTGCCGAGGTCGGGCTCCAGCAGCACGAGTCCGACGACGGCGCCGAGCACGATGGCAATCGGCATCAGCGCGTAGCCGAGCTCGTCGATCCGATCCATCCGTCGTTCGAGCAGCGCGGCCATGAAGAGGATGACACCGAGCTTCGCCAGCTCCGACGGCTGGATGCCGAGCGGGCCGAGGTTGAGCCACCGCGTCGCGCCGTTCACGCGCGGGCCGAAGAGCACCGCCACGAGCGTGACGCCGACGATCCCGAGCACCGTCCAGATCACCGCCGGCTGGCGATAGTTCCGGTAGTCGATGCGCATCACGATCGGCAGGAGGGCGAGGCCCATCACCGCCCAGGCAATCTGCTTGCGGAGGAAGAAGTATGGCTGCCCGTGCTTCTCCATGGCCATGACCGCCGACGCGCTGTAAACCATCACGACGCCGGTGCACACGAGCAGCAGCGTCGCCACGAACAACAACTTGTCGGATTTGAGCTTTCGCGCCATACGTCGCTGCCCGAGAGGTCCCTGTTCGTCCTTCGTCCTGCACACCCGGAACGGATACGGTCTGTTCGCACCGCTTGCTGGACGTTGCGCCCCGAGTTCGCCTGCGTCCGGGCCGTCCGCGCCGTGCGTTGCGGCCCTGCCTGCCTCGACCTCGCGGCGCTCCACACGACCGGGTCGAAGGGTAAAGCTGCCGTCCATTGCCGCCGACAACTGAGCTGTGCCCAGCAGGACGGCTCCGCGGAACGGGTCGGAGCTGAACCGTGCAGATCGACCCTGTCCTGCGTTACGCTGGACGGCGACGCGTGAGCAGTCAGCGGTGCATCAGCCCCCGTTAAGGGCAAAGACACCACCC
>JBOGIX010000694.1:0-4499 GCA_050744685.1 Vicinamibacterales bacterium
CACTGGATGTGGTGGCCCGCCATCGGCGGCGTGGTCATCGGCGCGGGGGGTCTCTTCTTTCCTGAAGCGCTCGGTGTAGGCTACGACACCATCGGTGCACTCGTGCAGGGCGAGGTCTCCAGCCGCACGATTCTCGGCATCCTGGTCGTCAAGTCGGTGATCTGGTCGGTGTCGCTCGGATCGGGCACGTCCGGGGGCGTGCTCGCGCCGCTGCTGATGATTGGCGGCGCGCTCGGGGGCGTCGAAGCCTGGGTGCTGCCGTACGAAGGCGTCGGGTTCTGGCCGCTCGTCAGCATGGGCGCCATCCTCGGCGGGACGATGCGGGCGCCGTTCACCGGCGTGATCTTCGCGCTCGAGCTGACCCACGACGTCAACATGCTGCTGCCGCTGCTCGTCGCCGTGACGATCGCCCACGGATTCACGGTCCTCGTGCTGAAACGTTCGATTCTCACCGAAAAGATCGCGCGCCGCGGATTTCACCTTACGCGTGAATACGCCATCGATCCGCTGGAGATTCTCTTTGCGCGGGAAGTGATGCAGACGAAGATCGTCGCCCTGCCGCTCGATGCACCGATGGATCGTCTCGCCGCGCCCGTCCGGGTGGATCCGCTCGGGGGCCCTCAGCGGCTGTACCCGGTCGTCGGTCGCGCCGGCGGTCTCGAGGGCGTAGTCACGCGCTTCGATCTGCACCAGCTCGCCACGCGCGCGCAGGGCGACCCGGCCGCCCGTCTGCAGGACATCCTCCGGCAGAATCCGACGGTGGCGTACACGGACGAGCCGCTCCGGGTGATCGCGCACCGCATGGCCGAGACCGGGTTCACGCACTTTCCCGTCGTCGAACGCGGCAACGGCAGGCAGCTCGCCGGGATGATCTCGCTCGAGGATCTACTCAAGGCACGCGCGCTCAACCTCGAATCCGAGCGGCGCCGCGAGCGCATCATGCGCGTGAACCTGGCATTTCCGTTCGGCCTGAGGCGGACGCGCTGACACGTAACCGCTGTTGCACCGCCGGTTGCTTCACAAGAGCTCCAAACGGGGCGACGCCATTCTGTCCCACTGCACGCGCCGACGGCTCGGCACGACGACGCGACGATGCGACGATGCGACGGAAACGGGGCAAGTAGGCAGGCCTGTCGATCCCAGTGCTGACGGCTGGCGCTACGCGCTGGAACAAAAGGCTCGGAGATCCGAAGAAGGCTGCTGCGATTGACGCCTGCCGCTGACACAGGGGGCGTGCCGGCCAGACTTCGATTTAGCAGACCGCGCAAAGCCGTACTGATGGCCCGCGGCTCAGCCGTGGCCTGATCCCGGGGCCCGCATCAATCTTGATCCGCAGGCGGCCGGGGTGAGACACTCCCGGAAGCTCCGACCGGGGGCGCTTCCGCTTCTGCCCATGACCCTTCTGACACGCTGGCTCGCGATAGGCTCGGGCGTCACGGTGCTGGCGGGCTCCGTGGCGATCGGTGCGCAACAGGCCGCTCCGGCGCCTGCATCCGCGGCCGCGCCCATCGATTTCGCCCGCGACATCCAGCCCGTCCTCGAGCAGTACTGCTACGAGTGCCACGGCCGAACGAAAGCGCGCGCACGGCTGCGCCTGCACTCGCCTGACTTCATCCGGCGCGGGGGCAATTCGGGCCCGGCCATCCTGCCCGGCCGCAGCAGCCAGAGCGAGCTGATTCGGCGGCTCGTCGACCCGAGCGACGACGACCGCATGCCGCTCGATTCCGATCCACTTCCCGACGACATCATCGCGAGGTTCAAGGCTTGGATCGACCAGGGCGCGCCGATGCCTGGCGCCGCGCTCGCGGAAGCCAATGGCGCAGGCGCGGCGGCGACCGACGACCTGGAGGAGCACTGGGCCTATGTCAAGCCGGCGCGGCCGGAGCCGCCGGCAGTGGCAAACGCGAGCTGGGTGCGCAACCCGATCGATCGTTTCGTGCTCGCGCGGCTCGAGAAGGAGAAGCTGGCCCCCGCGCCGGAGGCAGCCAGGACCACGCTCCTCCGACGTGTGACGCTCGATCTGACCGGCCTGCCGCCGACCCTCGACGAAGTGGACGCGTTCCTCGCGGACACGAGCGCGAACGCCTACGAAAAAGCCGTCGATCGGCTGCTGGCATCGCCGCATTACGGTGAGCGCTGGGCACGCCCGTGGCTGGATCTCGCGCG
Organism: Vicinamibacterales bacterium; assembly: GCA_050744685.1. GTDB lineage: Bacteria > Acidobacteriota > Vicinamibacteria > Vicinamibacterales > 2-12-FULL-66-21 > JACCXG01. The sequence continues at coordinate 2,167 of JBOGIX010000694.1, forward strand.
CTACGCCGACACGAACGGGTACGAAAAGGACAATCGCCGTTCGATCTGGAAGTACCGCGACTGGGTCATCGAGACGCTGAACAAGGACCTGCCGTTCGATCAGTTCACGATCGAGCAGATTGCGGGCGACATGCTGCCGAATGCCACCATCGAGCAGCAGATTGCCAGCGGCTTTCATCGCAACGCGATGACGAACGAGGAGGGTGGCGTCGATCCCGAAGAGTCGCGCTACGAGGTCCTCGTCGATCGTGTGAACACGACGGCCACCGTCTGGCTCGGCACGACGCTCGCCTGCGCGCAGTGCCACAACCACAAATACGATCCCTTCAGCCAGAAGGATTACTTCCGCATGCTCGCGTTCTTTGCGAGCTCGGACTACGACAGCCGGTCCTTCGGCGACGGCACGCGGTACTTCGAGCCGACGCTCGATCTGGCTACCCCGGAACAGGAAGCAGCCCGCAAGAAGCTGCAGGCGGACATCGATCGTCTCGACCAGGAGCTGAAAACGGTGACGCCGGCCGTCCGCGAGGCGCAGGAGGGCTGGGAACAGGCGATGCGCGCTGCGCAGGATTCCTGGACCCCGCTCGCGCCGAAGCAGGTCAGCGCGACTAATGGCGTGATCCTGAAGGTGCAACCGGACGGATCGGTGCTCGCGTCGGGGCCGAACCCGCCGCTGACGTCCTACACCGTCGTCGCCGACACGGCCGTGCAGGGCATCACCGGTGTGCAGCTCGAAGCGCTGCCGGATCCGGCGCTGCCGCGCGGCGGGCCGGGGCGCGACGGGTATGGCCACTTCCGCATCACCGGCATGCACGTCTCGATCGCGGCCGCGAACGGCGGCGGCCAGGCGCCGCAGCCCGTCGAGATGGCGACGATCAAGGTCGACGACTCGGCCGCGCCGTTCGAGCCGGCGCATCTCCTGTCGTCGAAGCCCAGGACCTACAGCCGCAAGGGCGGTTCGTGGGCGATCAACGCGATGCGCGACACCATCCGCGTGCCGCGTCACGCGGTATTGGCGTCGGGGGAACCGTTTGGTTTTCCGCAGGGCACGCGCATCACCGTCCGCATCGATCATCTCGACGGCACCATCGGACAGGGGATCGGCCGTTTCCGGTTGTTGCTGACGACGAGCGACGAGCCGCTCGAAGGCGCGGATCTCGCGGCCCGACGACGGCCAATCCTGCGAGTGCCTGCCGCAGAGCGAACCACGGCGCAGGCCGACGAGCTCGGCGCCGCGTTCCGCGCGTTCAGCCCGCTGCTGAAACCCGTGCGCGAGGCGATTGCCGAGGCAAGAAAGGCGCTCACCGACCTGCAGATCCCCTCCACGCTCGTCATGAAGGAACGGCCCTCCTTCGAGCGGCCGTCGTATGAACTGCGCGAGCGCGGCAGCTTTGCGGCGAAAGGGGAGCGCGTCTATGCCGCGACGCCGGGCGCGCTGCATCCGATGCGCAGCGATCTGCCGATCAACCGGCTCGGCCTCGCCCGCTGGCTCGTCGACTCGGACAATCCGCTCGTCGCGCGCGTGGCGGTGAATCGTTTCTGGGAACAGATCTTCGGCCGCGGCCTGGTCGAGACCAGCGAGGACTTCGGCAGCCAGAGCTCGCCGCCCACGCACCGCGAGCTGCTCGACTGGCTCGCCACCGAGTTCATGGCGCAGGGCTGGAGCCGGAAGGCCATGCTCCGCACGATCGTGCTCTCGTCCACGTACCGCCAATCGTCCGCCATGAACGCCGAGCTGGCCGACAAGGATCCGTACAACCGGCTGTTCGCACGCGGTCCGCGCGTCCGCATGGAAGCCGAAATGGTTCGCGACGCGGCGCTCGCGGCGACCGGCCTGCTCGACCTCGCGATGTTCGGGCCGAGCGTGTTCCCGCTCCAGCCGGAGGGCGTCTGGAACATGCCATTCAATTCGGATCGGTGGGTGACGAGCCGCGGCGCCGATCGCCATCGCCGCAGCCTCTACACGTTCTGGCGGCGGACGTCACCGTACCCGGCGTTCATGACCTTCGACGCGACCAGCCGGGAGTACTGCACCGTTCGCCGTGTCCGCACGAACACGCCGCTGCAGGCGTTGACGCTGCTGAACGACCCGGCCTCCTTCGAGGCCGCGCGCGCGCTCGCCCTGCTGATGATCACCGCAGGCGACACGCCAGCGGCCCGCGCCAGGACCGGCATGAAGCGTGTGCTCTCGCGCGAGCCGGCCCCGGCCGAACTCGACCGCCTCGTCGCGACGTTCGACAAGGAGCTCGTGCACTATCGCGATCAGCCGGAGGCGGCCGCGCAGGTGGCCGGCGACGTCGCCGACACGCGCGAGGCATCGATCGAGCTTGCGG
>JBOGIX010000695.1:0-9828 GCA_050744685.1 Vicinamibacterales bacterium
GCGCACCGGTCGTCATCGTGGCGACGGTAGTTTATCTGAGCCGGAGACCGGGACTGCGGAACTCGTTTCTGACTTCCCCAGTTCCTTACTTCCTCAGTTCCCTGCCGCCCTCTGCTCCCGTTCCACCTTGATCGTGCAGTCCTGCAGCAGCGCGATGGCAGCGCCGACAGCTGCCAGGATTGGCGCGAACACGGCGCCCACGACCCCGACGGTCAGCGGAAACTCGGCAACGGTCCTCCCCCGCTGCTCGATCACCACGCGCCGCACGTTGCCTTCGTGCAGCACGTCGCGCAGCTTGTCGAGAATCTGCCCGCCTTCGCTCTTGAACGTCTCCCAATATGTCTTCATCGCGTGCCAGTCCTCCGCCGTTGAGCCGCTTCTAGCGAGGCTCCGCCTCTACTGACTACGAGTCGGCGACCAGGACGGTTCGGCTGGGCACACGGGCCGGGCGGCTGGCCGGAAAATCCGATATAATTGACTGTTTACCTCACACGAACGTCCCGGAGTCAGGTCCCAACAACGATGATCTCAGTCAGCAGCGTATCGATGCGGTATGGCTCGAAGGTGCTCTTCGAGGACGTCACCACTACGTTTACGGCAGGGCGCCGCTACGGCCTGACCGGGCCGAACGGGGCCGGCAAGTCGACCTTCATGAAGCTGCTCACCGGCGAGCTGCAGCCGCAGAAGGGCACGATTGTCCGCCCCGAAAAACTCGGCGTGCTCAGGCAGGACCAGTTCGCGTTCGACGCGTTTCGCGTCATCGATACGGTCATCATGGGCAACGCGCGCCTCTGGGCGGCGCTGCAGGAGCGGGAGCAGCTCTACGCCAAGTCGTCCATGACCGACGAGGACGGCATGCGTCTCGGCGAGCTCGAGGGCATCGTCGGCGAGGAAGACGGGTACAGCGCCGAGAGCAACGCCGCCATCCTGCTGCAGGGGCTCGACATTCCCGAAGAGCTGCACGATCGGACGATGTCGGAGCTGCAGGGCGGGCAGAAGGTCCGTGTGCTGCTGGCACAGGCGCTCTTCGGCGAGCCGCCGGCGCTGCTCCTCGACGAGCCGACGAACCACCTCGACCTCGACTCGATTCACTGGCTGCGCGAGTTCCTCGTGCGCTACGACGGCACGCTCATCGTCATCTCGCACGATCGCCATTTCCTGAACGACGTCTGCACGCACACCGCCGACATCGACTACCAGACGATCATCACGTATACCGGCGGGTACGACGAGATGGTGCTGGCGAAGACCCAGATCCGCGCCCGCGTCGAGGCCGACAACGCGCAACGCGAAAAGAAGATCGCCCAGCTGAACGACTTCATCGCGCGCTTCGGCGCCGGCACGCGCGCCAGCCAGACTACGTCGCGCCGCAAGGAAGTCGAACGGCTCCAGACAACGGAACTGGCGCGGTCGAACATCCAGCGGCCGTACATCAGGTTTGCGATGAACCGGCCATCGGGCCGCACCGTCCTCGAATCCGGCGGGATCAGCAAGAGCTACGGCGACCTGCAGGTCGTCTCGGACTTCTCCGCAATCGTGAATCGCGGGGACAAGATCGTGCTCGTCGGCCGCAACGGCCAGGGCAAGACGACGATGCTGCGGGCGCTGTTGTCGGATGCGCCGGGCATGCCCGCCGCGCCCGGTGATCTCGACGCAGGCAAGCTGCGCTGGGGTCACGAGGTCTCGATTGGATACTTCGCGCAGGACTATACGGGCGCCATCACCCGCGGCATGACCGCCGTCGAGTGGCTGCACCAGTTCGATCCGGACGCCTCGCGCCAGGAGATCCATGGCCTGCTCGGCCAGATGCTGTTCTCGGGCGAGGAAGGACTGAAGCCGACCGAAGCCCTCTCGGGCGGCGAAACGGCACGGCTGCTGTTCTGCCGCATCATGCTGCAGAAGCCGAACGTCCTGATCCTCGACGAACCGACGAACCACCTCGATCTCGAGTCGATCAACGCCCTCAACGTCGCGCTGCAGCGGTTCGAGGGGACCGTGCTGCTGGTGACGCACGACCAGGATCTCATCGAGGAGGTCGGCACGCGCGTGTGGCACTTCGACAACGGCCGGATCGAGGACTTCAAGGGCACCTACGAAGAGTACGCGGCCACACTCGCCTGATGGCCAAAACTCTACCGTTTCAGCTGGCGATGGGCTTGCATTCGAAGGATGCGGGAAGTCCTATCTCACGACGATGCTGACGGACTCGGGCGGGATGAAATCGGTTTCAAGGGCCAGAAAGGCGCGGGAGCGACGGATTCCCGCCGCCGGCGACCATATTCTGCAGCTCTTCGATACAGACGAATCGCTTGCCCGTACGGTCGCCGACTTCCTCGCCTCTGGCGCTTCCGTTGACCAGAGGCTCCTTGTAGTTGCCACCCCGGAGCACTGGAGTGCCATCGCGTCGGTGCTGCACGCCACCTCGTTCAACGTAGCTCGGGCACAGGCTCAGGGCCGTCTGACCGTCCTCGACGCGGACGAACTGCTGTCGCGATTCATGCATCGAGGCGAACCCAGCCGCTCCCAGTTCTTCCATACCGTCGGCGCGCTCGTTTCGCGACTCTATCGGGAATCTTCGGCCGGCTTGCGTATCTACGGCGAGATGGTGGAGCTGCTCGCGCGGGACGGGAACTACGGCGCGGCCGAGCGTGTCGAAGAGTTCTGGAATCAGCTCCGCCGCCGTCATCCCTTCACGCTATTGTGCGGCTACTCAGCAGCTCACTTCGCCGGCCCCGATGCCGGCTCGGCGTTGGCAGCGATCTGCCGGCGGCACTCGCACTCGAGCTCTACCGCAGGGGACCCCCTCGGCCAGTTCCTGCTCGGCGGAAACCCCGCACGCGTCGCGACTGACGGGCACTGACCTTACCGCCGCGACTCAACTAGATCCGAGGGGCTTCGCCCCTCGAACTCCGCTACACCATCGCTCCCGCCTACGCCAAGGCTGGCGCGCCTAGTCCGTTATGCGGCTCGCCGTTACAACGAGTACAGAGTTCTCGTGGCGAGCCGCATAACGGACTTGCGCGGCGTGGCCGCGCGGGGCGATGCTGTCTCAGGCGACCCTGACGGGATCCAGCGGCGTCCGGAACGCAGCGGAGCTGTCGGTGCGCATCCTGGCGCCTTTGTGCCCTGCCGTCTCGGCGCGATCGCTGCGGCGGCGTGACGCCGCGACGCGCACGAACGTGAGACAGCGATTGACTTCCTGAGTCACACCTTGCGGATTCGCAGATCGCTGCGCGTGCAGGCGACCGGCACAGACGAGAAGGGGAAGCAGCACGAGCGCCGACCGAGCGAGGGGACCCAAACGCATGGGCCTGAACGAGGGCAAGCCCGATACCGGCCGCGGGCCGCTGTTTTGCTGATTTTTCGCCGCATGCCATCGCGGATGGATTACATTTCTCGCACGCGAACGACAGCTTCGTTCGCCGTCGCGGCCGAGCGACGTGGATCGCGGGAGGAGCGCACGCCGATGAACGTCCTGCTGCTGTCGATGCCGGACTCGTTCGAGCACACCGCGCCGGTCGCCATGCGCATGCCGAACGGCGCGCTCGGTTCGCTCGCAGGCAATCTCGATCCGCATCATCACGTCGCCATCGCCGACCTCATCCTCGTCCAGCGTTCCGTCCCGGCGACCGTGGAGCGGCTCGTCAAGGAGCTGCAGCCGGACGTTGTCGGCCTCTCGGTGATGACGTTCCAGCGGAACACGGCACGCCGGATCGCCCGCTTCGTCCGCACGCTTCGCCCCGACGCCCGCATCGTCGTCGGCGGGTACGATCCCAGTCTCGCGTCCGACATTTACGAGCAGCCCGAGTGGGAGGTGGACGCGATTGTGCGGGGCGAGGGGGACATCACCTTTCGTGAACTGCTGCGCGCCTGGGAGGCCGGCCGCGATCCCGTCGGCGTGACCGGCGTCTCCTACCGCACCGGCGCGGGGTTCGTGCGGAACCCGGATCGTCCCGCCAGCCATCTCGCGGACGGCGAGGTGCGCCCGCCGGCTCGATCGGCCCGCGTGCTCGACGGCTACACGTTTCTCGGCCGTCAGATCGACGTCGTGGAGACATCGCGGGGCTGCACCTACGACTGCAGCTTCTGCTCGATCATCGAGATGCGCGGCCGCAACTTCCACAAGTGGACGATCGAGCGGACGATTGCCGACATCATGGATGCGCGGCGGCGCGGCGCGCGGGCGATCTTCCTGGTCGACGACAACATCACGCTCGACGTCCGCCGGTTCGAAGCGCTCTGCCGCGCCATCGTCGACGCCGGGCTCGATGACATCGACTTCATCGTCCAGGGGATGACCTCTTCGATTGCGGCGGCGGGAGAGACGCTGGCGCCGCTGATGAAGAAAGCAGGGTTCCGCTATGTGTTCCTCGGCATCGAGAACGTGCTCGACGCCGATCTGCAGTTCCTGCGCGCGCAGGCGAAGAACGTCCAGCGCGGCAACCAGGCGAACCGCGCGAACGCCACGATGGCGGCCATCGACGTGCTGCACAGGCACGGCATGTACGTCGTGGGCGGCTTGATCGTGGGCAATCCCGGCGATACGCGCGAAGCGATCGAGACCAACCTGGAATTCGCCCGGCGTCACGTGGACTGGCCCTACATCCAGCACCCCACGCCTTATCCCGGCACGCCGATGACCACCGACTTCCGGCGCCGCGGGCTGATCGTGAACGAGAACGTGGAGGAGTACGACGGCACGACCGCGGTCGTGCGCAGCGAGCGCCTCACGGCCGCGGAGATCGAGTTCCTGCGATGGCGTGCCGAGCGCTGGATGAAGCTCGGCCATTTCTGGCCGACGCTGTTGCACAATCCTCTGTTCGTCCTGCGCCATGGGGCGCAGATGCTGGCGCACACGTTTCGAGGCAGCACACTCCGCTCGTTGTGCGGGCTCGAAGACGAGACGCGCGTGTTCGAACGGTATCGTGCACTGCGCCGCGCGGAGCGCGAGTACGTTCCTCTCGACGTTACCGCCACGCAATACGCCGGGCACACGGCACCTGCCACGTAACAATTACAACCCGTCTGTTTTGAGCGCAGACACTCGCGATGCGGTCGCGGATCGCGATGTTCGCGCGTTGCCCTTGTTATCGAGGTACTTACGCCGCCTGGCCACGCGGGCGTGCTTCCTGCAGCCGCGCCTCATCGCGATTCCTTCACGCGATTGCAAGAGGTTGAGAGATGGTGGCGAGGCTGGAAGTGTGTACGCGCAGCCTGTTGCTACTGGCGTTGCTGCTGTGGTTGCCTGGGATGGCCAGGGCCCAGGCGGTGGTCGATGCGCGCCGCGTCGAGTTCATGCCGTCTGCGGATCACGGTGCCGTCGTGGGCGGCGTGGCGGTCGTGACCTCTTACCAACTCCGGATCTTCGGGGCTGGCACCACACAGGTGGTGCGGTCCGTCGATTTGGGAAAGCCGACGCCGGAAGGCGACGGGTTCATACGCATCGACTACGTCAGCCGCCTCTCCACGCCGCTGGCGCCCGGACAATCGTACGAGGCGCGTGTGGCCGCCATCGGTCCCGGAGGGGTGGCGGTGAGTGGCGTCTCGAACCCGTTCTCGTTCACTCCCCCCTGCACACCGACACTGTCGTCCACGAGCGTCACGCTGCCAGCTGCGGCCGCGAGCCGTTCCGTGACGGTCACCGCCGCGGCCGGTTGCACGTGGAGCGCAAGCAGCCCGGTGAGCTGGATCACGATCACGTCGGCCAGCTCCGGAACGGGCACGGGAAACGTGACCTTCAGCGCAAGCGCCAACACTGCCGCGAGCACACGCGCGGCCACGCTGACCATCGCCGGCTTGGCCTTCCGTGTCACACAATCGGCCGCGACATCCTGCACGTACACGATTTCGCCGAGCTCACGCACGTCGATCGCTACAGGGGGGACGTTTACGGTTGCGGTGTCGACCGGCAGCAGCTGCCGCTGGTCCGCCGCGGCCAACGTATCGTGGCTCACGCTCGGCAACGGCTCGAACAGGATCGGCCCGGGCAACGTTGGAGTGATCGTCGCCGCGAATACCGCAACGTCGCAACGGACCGGCACGGCCACGATCGCGGGCCGCGCCTTCACAGTCACGCAGGCCGGCGTGTCCTGCTCCGCCACGGTTTCGCCGCGCACGATTTCGGCCGCTCCATCAGGCCGCACGGGAACGATTTCCGTGACCGCGGGTACGTCCTGCAGCTGGTCCGTTACCGGTCTGCCGTCCTGGATCACCGTGTCCGCCGGCGCCCGCAGGGGAACCGCCAATGTCTCGTACACGGTTGCGCAGAACACGGGAGCCTCCCGCAGAGCAACGCTGACCGTGGCCGGCAGGTCGGTCACCATCTCGCAGTCTGCGGGTACTCCACCCCGCGCCCCCAGCGGCGTCCGCATCGTCACGTCCCGCGGAGGAGCGCTCTAAATACCGAATCGGCTCCCCTAATGTGGTGAGTCGAACATTCGCTGGCCGCGCGTCGTCCAAAGACGCCGACGCCATGAGCCAGGGCACAATGTCGCTCGTCCAGGGGACGGTCGGTCTTCTCATCCTTCGCGCGGTTCAGAAGGGGCCCGCGCACGGCTACGCCATCACGCGCTGGGTCCACGAGCGCACCGACGGTGCGCTGGCGATGGACGACGCCGCACTCTACCAGGCGCTGCACCGGCTCGAAGCCAAAGGCTGGCTCGAGGCGGAGTGGGGCCTTTCCGAGAACAATCGGCGGGCGAAGTATTACGCCCTCACGCCTGCGGGGCGGCGACAGCTCCGGTCGGAGGTGGCGTCGTGGCGCCGCTACGCCGAGGCGATGTTGAAGGTCATCGACGAACCGGCGTGAGGCCCACGATGCGACCCCGGGGCGTCAAACGACTGTTTCGCTATTCGTTCCGTACGCGGGACGAGGTGCGTACCGACATCGCCGACGAGTTCGCGTGTCACATCGACATGCGCACCGAGGAGCTGATCCGCGAGGGCGCTCGCGCTCACCGGCGTGGTCGCCGGGATCGCTGACAGCCGATCCCAGCCACGTCAGACCAGACACAAATCTGTTCGCGATTCTGCACGCGTCATCGCGCCCTTGCGCGGCCCGCGCGCGCGCTTTTCCCGACGCTCGTGCAACTTACGGCATCGGCACGCGAGGGGCGCGATTCCTGCACTGCCGCTCCGCCGGGCTCCCCATTCAAGAAAGCGGAACGAGGCCGAGATGGTGTCGATGCGGGACATGTCTGTACGCCGTGGCGCGATGCGTCTGGCTCTTGCGGTGCTGATGTCGCTTCTGCCGTCGGTCGCGGCCGCGCAGGCAGTGGTCGATGCGGGACGCGTGGAGTTCACTCCGTCCGCCGATCATGACGTGATCGTGGAAGGAGTGCCGGTCGTCACTTCCTACCAGCTGCAGATCTTCAACGCCGGCAGCACGCAGATCGTACGCACGGTCGATCTCGGCAAACCGGCGCCGCAGACCGACGGCTTCATCCGCATGGATTTCCTCAACCTGCTCTCGACCCCGCTCACGGCCGGCCAGTCGTACGAAGCGCGAGTCGCGGCGATCGGACCTGGCGGAACGGCGCCGAGCTCCGCGTCGAATCAGTTCTCCTACTCGGTGGCGTGCGCGCCGACGCTGTCGGCCTCCAGCGGGTCGCTGGCTGCAAGCGCATCGAGCGGCTCGGTGAACGTCAACGCCGGCACGGGATGCGCGTGGACGGCCAGCAGCCCCGCCAGCTGGCTCACGATCACGAGCGGCGCCAGCGGCAGCGGCAACGGCACCGTGACGTTCAGCGCCACGGCCAACACGGCAACCACCACGCGGTCCACGACGCTCACCATCGCGACGCGGACGTTCACCGTCACGCAGGCCGCCGGGTGCAGCTACGCGATTTCGCCGACCGCCCGCACGTCCGTGGCGGCCGGTGAGTCGACGGCAGTGGCCATCACCGCGGGGAGCTCCTGCGCCTGGACGGCGTCGAGCAACGCCGGCTGGCTCACCTTCACCTCGAGCACGAGCGGCACCGGCAACGGCAGCGTGACCATCGCCGTCGCCGAGAACACCGCGACCAGCGAACGCACCGGCACCGCCACGATTGCCGGCCGTACGTTCACTGTGACCCAGCCGGGCGCCGCGAGCTGCAGCTACTCGATCTCGCCCGCGAGCCGGTCGTCCGCTGCCGCCGGTGAGAGCACCTCCGTGTCGGTCACCGCCGGCAGCACCTGTGACTGGACGGCAACGAGCGCTGCCTCGTGGCTGACGGTCACGGCGGGCGCGAGCGGCACGGGCAACGGCACCGTCACGGTCGCCGTCGCCGCAAATGGCACCACCTCGTCGCGCACGGGCACGGTCACGATCGCCGGCCGCACGTTCACTGTCACGCAGGCAGGCGTGGTGACCTGCAGTCCCACTATCACGCCGTCGAGCCGCTCGTCCGCAGCAGCGGGCGAGACCACCAGCGTCTCGGTGACGGCGGGCAGCACATGCGCGTGGACGGCATCGAGCCAGGCGGCCTGGCTGACCGTCACCGGCGGCGCCAGCGGCACGGGCAACGGTTCGGTGACGATCGCCGTGGCCGCGAACTCGGCAACCTCGTCTCGCACCGGCACGGTGACGATCGCCGGGCGCACGTTTACCGTCACCCAGGCCGCGGCCACTACCAACTGCAGCTACTCGATTACGCCGCAGAGCCGCGTCGCCACCGCCGCGGCGAGCGCGAGCACCGTGTCAGTCTTCACGACCTCGGCGTGTTCATGGTCGTCGTCGAGCAACGCCTCGTGGCTGACCATCACGAACGGCGGCAGCGGCACCGGCAACGGCAGTGTGACGGTCGCGGTCGCCGCCAATACGGCCATCACGCAACGCTCGGGCACCGTGACGATCGCCGGGAGAACGTTCACCGTGAACCAGTCCGGGACGACGTGCAGCTTCACCGTTACGCCCGGCACCATCTCCGCAGCGTCGGCGGGAGCGTCCGGCAGCATCTCAGTCGTGACCTCGGCGGGATGCGCGTGGACGGCGACCGGCATGCCGTCGTGGATCTCGATTCCCTCCGGCACACGGTCGGGCCCCGGCAGCGCGAGCTATACGATCGCCGCAAACAGCGGCACGGCCCGTTCGGCGACCCTCGTCATCGCCGGACGTTCGATCACCGTGACCCAGGCCGCCGACTCGACGCCGACCACCCCCTCCGGCCTGAGAATCGTCGCGGGGGGAAGCGACTGAACCCTGTACCCTGCTGGATCCCGCGCCCGCGTCCCCGTCCTCGCGTTATAGTTGCGTAGAATCGCCGCTTGCCTCATGTCCAGCGAGGACACTATGACCGGACTTCAGATCGTGTCGCCATCAAATTGCCGCAGGGCGAAGCCGCACCGGCGTTCGGGAATCCGCGAGTCGGCCCTGGCCGCGCTGTTCGCCACGGTGGCTCTCGGCGCGCCGGTCTCCCTGGCGCAGACCAACGCGCCCGCCGAGGAATTCACGGCCTTCGCCATCAACATGGGGGTCTACACGCGCGGCACGACGGCCAACCTGATCATCACGGTCAATCGCTGGACGTCCGAGGCGGAAAAGGAAAAGCTGTTCGCAGTGCTGCGCGACAAAGGTCAGTCTGCATTCCTCGACGTACTGCAGGATGTCAGGCGCGTCGGCACCATCAGGACGCCGCAAAGCGTCGGCTACGACCTCCGGCTGGCGCTGGAGGAACCGACCAAGGACGGGGGCCGCCGGATCCTCATTGCCACGGATCGTCCGGTGAGCTTTGCCGAAGCGACCGACCGGCCGCGCACGATCGACTATCCGTTCACGATCTTCGAGATGGTCATCCCCAAAGAGGGCAAGGGACATGGGACGATGTCGGTGGCGGCACGGCTGGTGCC
>JBOGIX010000696.1:0-3019 GCA_050744685.1 Vicinamibacterales bacterium
GATATACCGGTCGCGGCGTTGGCGTCGCGGTGATCGATTCCGGCGTACACCTTCATCCCGACTTGCGGGCACGCGTCGTCGCGCGGCTGGACTTCACGGAAACCGGATCCGCCGATGGCTATGGCCACGGCACGCACATCGCCGGGGCGATCGCGGGCAGCGGAACGCCCGACGGCCGCCGCTACTCCGGCATCGCCCCCGGCGCGCACATCGTCTCCCTCAAGGTGCTCGACGGAAACGGCGCCGGGCGCACGAGCGACGTCATCGCGGCCCTCGAATGGGTCGTCCGCTTCGGCCGGCTCTACGGCGTGCGCGTGATCAACCTCTCGATTGGCCACCCGGTCGTGGAGTCGTATCGCGACGATCCTCTGAACAAGGCTGTGCAGCGCGCCGTGACCGCCGGCTTCGTCGTCGTGGCCTCGGCGGGGAACGCCGGCCATTCGCCCGATGGAAAGCTGCAGTATGGCAGCGTCATCTCGCCGGCCAACGATCCGGCGGTCATCACCGTCGGCGCGATCGACACACAGGGCACCGTTGTTCGTGCAGACGATGCCGTCGCCGAGTTCAGCTCGCGAGGTCCGACGCTGTTCGACGGCTTCGTGAAGCCCGATCTCGTGGCGCCCGGACGCCGCCTCACCTCGACAACGGCCCCGGACTCGTATCTGGCGACGACGTTTCCGGAGCGTGTGGTGGACGGTCGGTCGCCGCGCGGCCCGTATCAAACGCTCAGCGGAACGAGCATGGCCGCCTCCGTTGTGAGCGGCGTGGTCGCGCTGATGCTCGAAGCAAGACCGTCGTTACAGCCGGTGGCCGTCAAGGCGGCGCTGCAGTTCAGCGCCCAGTTCCAGCCTGACTGGTACGTGCTCGCCGCGGGCGCCGGGTCTGTGAACGCGGCCGGTGCCGTGGAGACGGCCCGTCTGGTGTCTGCATCGGCGACCCAGGGCGTGCGGCTGCGCGCCAGCCTCGCGCAGCTGACCGATCGCTCGACCGTGATCGGCGGGGCCGTCATTCCGTGGAGCAACGGGCTCACGTGGAACGACGGCGCCGGCAGCGCGGGAATCACGTGGCTCAACGGCTGGCGCGCTCCGGCGGACGTGATCTGGGGCAACGGCCTGGTCTGGAGCAACAGCGTGGAGTCGGCCGACGGCCTCGTCTGGAGCAACGCGCTCGTGTGGAGCAACAGCCTCGACGCGGAGGGCGACGGTCTGGTCTGGAGCAACGGGCTGGTCTGGAGCAACGGGCTCGTCTGGAGCAACGGGCTCGTCTGGAGCAACGGGCTGGTATGGAGCAATGGCCTCGTCTGGAGCAACCACGACTGGGTCGCCAGCGTCGACGGCGGCGGCGGTCTCGTCTGGAGCAACTGGACCTATGAAGGCGATGGCCTGGTGTGGAGCAACGGCGCTCCCGAGGGCGACGGCCTCGTCTGGAGTAACGCGCTCGTGTGGAGCAATGCGGTCCTGGGCCGCTGAACGACGGCGGCAGGTCCACGAGACGGTCTGATCTGATCATGCAGCTGCCACCTCGCGCGCGGGCATTCGTCGCGGCGGTCATCGGCCTCGGCGCGATGATCCTCGCCGTCTCGGTGCGCGAGCTCCTGTCGGGATCGGTCCACGCGAGCTGGATCGTCGTCGTCGCGCTCGGGCTGGTCACCGGCTCCTGCATGATCAAGATGCCGCGCATCGAGACGCGCTTCTCGCTGTCGGACGCGCTGGTCTTCACGACTGTCCTCCTGCTCGGCCCGGCGTGCGCCGCAGTCGTTGCGGCGGTGGATGCGCTCGCCGCGTCGCTGCGGTTCAACAAGCACGACGCGCTTTACGTGTCGCGCACGATGTTCAACGTTGCTGCCGCGGCCGTGTCGATCTGGATCCCCGGACAGGTGTTCCTGTCGATCGGCACCGGCGCGGCGGGGCACGCGCTCGACGTGCGCGCCGTCGCGGTGCCGCTGTCGCTGCTCGTGATCGGCTACTCGCTGCTGAACACCGGCGCGATTGCGACCGTGCTGGCGCTCACGGCGCGCAACCGCGTGGTTGCCGTGTGGCGCGAGAACTTCGCCTGGGTCTGGGTCGCGCACGCGTGGAGCGGCCTCGTGGCCGCGGCGATCGCCATCCACATTCCCGACGTCAATATCTTCTCGCTGATCGTCATCCTGATCGTCGGCGCGGTCGGCTACGCGACCGTGCGTGTGTACCTCCGCAAGGTCGAAGAGTCCACGGGGCGGCTGCACAAGCTGAACGACCTGTACCTGGCGACGATCAAGGCGCTGGCGATGGCCATCGACGCCAAGGACCAGGTCACGCACGGGCACATCCGCCGCGTGCAGGTGTATGCCGCAGGCCTGGCGCGCGCGCTCGGCGTGACGGATGACCCGACGCTGAAAGGGATCGAGGCCAGCGCCCTCCTGCACGACACGGGCAAAATCGCCGTGCCCGAGCACATTCTCAACAAGCCGGGGAAGCTCACCGCGCAGGAATACGAGAAGATGAAGACCCACGTCACCGTCGGGACCGACATCCTCAGCGGCATCGATTTCCCGTATCCCGTCATCCCCTTCGTCAGGCACCACCACGAGAACTGGGACGGCACCGGGTATCCTGACGGCCTCCTGGGGGAAGCGATCCCGCTCGGCGCGCGCATCCTGTCGGTCGTCGACTGTTTCGATGCGCTGACCTCCGACCGCCCCTATCGGCGCGCGTTGACGACGGAGGCCGCACTCGACATCCTTCGTGAACGATCGGGCTCGATGTACGACCCGGCGGTCGTGGACAAATTCATCGAGATCTATCCGAGGCTCACGGAAGCGCTGGCCGACGAAGGGCATCCCGTCGCGGCCGAGCCGCTCGATGCCGCGACGCCGTCAGTGGATCCTGCTCACGCCGCTGCCCCGGATCTGCCGGAGCTCGACGCGGAGCTGCACGATCTCGCGCGCCTCGCTGCGCTCGGCCTCACAGCCGACGAGGTCGCGTTCCTGGTGATCAACCGCCTGAAGCGGCGGCTGCGGTTCGTGACGGCCGCGGTGTAC
>JBOGIX010000697.1:0-4153 GCA_050744685.1 Vicinamibacterales bacterium
GGCGAGATGGGCGTGGCGGTGCAGTCCCACTGGTTCGCGGTGGGATCGGTCGTGGCCTGGGCGGAGGCTGGTACCGGCGCGGTGGCCACGCAGTCGTTCGTGGATCCTGGATACGGGCAGCGCGGGCTGGAGTTGATGCGCAAGGGGCTGGCGGCCCCCGCCGCGCTCGATCAGCTGGTGAAGGCGGACGCGCAGCGCGACGGGCGGCAGGTGGCGATGATCGACACGCGCGGCCGTGTCGCAGCCTACACCGGCAAGTCCGCGATTGCCGCGGCGGGGCACCACATCGGCAGGGACTATTCGGTCCAGGCCAACCTGATGACCAACGATCGCGTGTGGCCGGCGATGGCGACCGCCTATGAGTCCACGCGCGGCGATCTCGCCGAGAAGCTGCTGGCGGCGCTCGATGCCGCACAGGCGGCGGGAGGCGACATCCGCGGACGGCAGTCGGCTGCGCTCGTGGTGGTGAAGGCAAAGAACACCGGCCGCCCGTGGGTAGGAGCGGACCGCCTTTTCGACATCCGCGTCGACGATCATCCCGAGCCGCTGACGGAACTTCGCCGGCTGGCGAGGCTGCAGCGCGCCTATGCGCACGCGAACCGTGGCGACGAGCTGATGACCGAGAAGAAGACCGATGCCGCCCTCGAGGAGTACAAGGCGGCGTCGGCGCTCGCACCCGAGGTGCTCGAGCTCCCGTTCTGGCACGCCGTGACGCTGGCGTCGATTGGTCGCGAGGCGGAAGCACTGGCAATCTTCGAGCAGGTCTTCTCGAAGGAGCCGGTATGGGCGGACCTCCTGCCGCGCCTGCCGGCCGCTGGCCTGTTCCCGAGCGATCCGGCGCTCATCGAGCGCATGCTCAAGGTGAAGTAGAAAGCGGCAAACGCACCGTGAAGCGCGCGCCGCGGCCGGGGCCAGGGCTCGATGCCTCCACGGTGCCGCCGTGCGCGCGCGTCAACTCCTGCACGAGCCAGAGTCCCAGCCCGAGGCCGCCGCGCTCTCGTGTCGCCGAACTGTCCGCCTGCTGGAACCGTTCGAACACGTGCGGCAGGAACGTCGGCTCGATGCCGATGCCGGTGTCGGCGACCTCCAGCTCGCACCAGCGCTCGACGTGTCGGACACAGACGTCGACCCGACCGCCGCGCTGGCTGAACTTCAGCGCGTTCGAGAGCAGGTTGCCGACGATCTGCTGCAGCCGGGTGGGATCGGCGAGCACTCGGCACGCGCCCGATTCGGCGCGCATCGCCAGCTGCAACCCGCAGTCGGCGGCCGCCGGGCGAGCGGCTTCGACGGCCGCAGAGACGATGTCGCAGGCATCGATGACCTGCCTCGACAGCGGCAACCCGCCAGTGGCCACGCGCGCTACGTCGAGCAGGCTGTCGACGAGCTCGGCCTGCAAACGTGCGTTCCGCTGAATGACGTCGGTGGCGCGCCGCTGCCCCGGGCTGATCTCGGGCGTGCGGGTGGCGAGCACGTGCGCCCAGCCCATGATCGCGTTGAGCGGCGTACGCAGCTCGTGCGAGAGCAGCGCCAGAAATTCGTCTTTCGCGCGATTCGCACGCCGCGCCTCCTCATACAGGCGCGCATTGTCGATGGCCATCGCCGCGCGGCGCGCCACCTCGTCGACGAACGCGCGATCGGAATCGTCGTAGCGCGACGGCGTGGCGCTGACGAGCATGAGCACGCCGAGCGTACGCCCGCGGGCGATGAGCGGCGCGACGATCGCCGAGCGCAGACCGAGCGCCAGGAGGATCCGCAGGTGCTCGGGATCTCGGGCGCTGGCGACCATCTGCTCGTCGGTGATGTCCGCATAGAGCTCGGAGCGCCCGGTGCGCAGCACGTTGGCCACGCCCACCGCCTCCTCGAGATCCACCGGGTACCGCTCGTACAACTGCGCGGCCAGGGCGAGCCTCTCCGCGTCCGAGTGCGCGACGGCGACGCGGTGCAGTCGGCCGTCCCGCTCCACGTCGATGGCGCACCACTCGCCGAGCGTCGGTACAGCGAGATCGGCCAGACGGGGGAAGGAGGCCTCGAAATCGAGATCGCCGAAGAGCGCAGAGGCCTCGGCGAGAAACGCCATGCGGGCGCTGTGGCGCTCGGCGTCCGCACGCAGCCGATGCTCGCGCGCTCGATGCTCGGCATTGCCGATGGCCGCGGCGGCGAGATGTCCGAGCGCGATCGCGGTCTGGAGCTCGGCGCTCGTGGTCTGGTGCGGCTCGCGGTAATAGGCGACGAGCGCCCCGCGGCGAACGCCCTCGACGGGCAGCGGCACCGAGATGAGCGATCGAATCCCCTCCGCCCGGTAGGCCTCGATCCGGTGCGCGAGGAACGTGTCATCCAGCTGGTCGGCGACGAAGGGCTCCGAGAACGGCAGCTCCGTACCGGAGACCGGTTCGCCGGCAAATGGCGCGCTGAGGCCTGCGCTGTAGGCGGCGCTCCATACCGACGCGTTGAGATCCAGCGACCAGATGACGTAGCCGTCGGCCGGCAGGACCTTGTGCGCCAGGTCGCCGATCGCGCGGCACACCTCGGAAAGGGCCGCGGGACGGAGCAGCGCCTCCGCTCCGTCGGTCAGCGCGACAAGCCGCTCGTGAAGCGCCCGCCGCTCGGCGATGGCGAGCCGCATGGGCTCCCGGGTAGAGCGCAACTCGTCGGCCACGGCACGGTCCGCCTCGACGTCGGTCGCCACGGCGATCCATTCCGCCGCGCCCTGCGGCTGCTGCACGGGAATCGCCCGGACGTGGAACCGCCGATACACGCCATCGTGCCGCCGGATGGAGAGCTCGATGGTGAACGGTCTGCCGAGCGGCACCTGCGACTCGATTTCGGCCAGGCAGCGCGCACGATCGCTCTCCAAGATCGCGTCGATCCAGCCCCGATTGACATATTCCTGCCGCGACTGCCCGGTGTAGGCCTCCCATCCGCGATTCGGACCGGTAGGATGGAGGTGCGGATCCAGGATCCACAGAAACGTGCCGGGATCCGAGGCGAGCGCCTCATAACGGCTCGCGGCCCGGATGAGGCGGCTCTCGAGGGAATCGGATTGATGGCCCACGGCAGGTGCTGGTCCCGGTCGAAGCGGCGTCAGGATACTCCAGGGTTCGGCAGCGGCGTCAATGGAATCGGCTCGCTGTCGACAGCCGCTATCGCTGGAACCAGTAGGCCACCTTGAACATCAGCACATCGTCGGCGGGCCCGCGAAAGACGCCGCGGAGGTCGCGGCGGAACGAGAACTCGCCGCGATCGCGGCGATCCTCGCGCTGCTCCGTCCAGACGACATAGA
Source organism: Vicinamibacterales bacterium (assembly GCA_050744685.1). Taxonomy (GTDB): domain Bacteria; phylum Acidobacteriota; class Vicinamibacteria; order Vicinamibacterales; family 2-12-FULL-66-21; genus JACCXG01. The sequence continues at coordinate 3,281 of JBOGIX010000697.1, forward strand.
GCGCGGAGCCACGCCGCCATTCCCAGCGGAAGATGGCGTTCAGCCGGAGAGACTTGAAATTGAAGTCGGGATCGTCGAAATCGAACCTGGCGCCGCCGTCGCCAGGGTCGACCGTGTAGCGCCGTCCGGCCGCGTCATACGCGAGCGTTCCGCGATCGACGCCGAACCGCGTGAAGTCGAACGTGCGCGGCCGCGCGAACTCCTTGAAGCCCTCGTAGTCGCCGACCGAAACCAGCGGCTGCATGAATACCTGCAGCGACATCCGCGGTGAGAGCACGTAATTGATCCGGGTCTGCAGGCTGAACTCGCGCTGGTCGAGTGTTGCGAATACGTAGCGCGATCCGAACGTCGCGGCCGCAACGGCATCCTCGAAGGTGTCCACGTACTGCGCGGGCGCCTTCGTTTTGCTGTAGCTCGGCCCGGTGGACACCTCGAGGGAAGCCGACGGCCGATACCGCACCTGCAGCGATGTGCTGGTGCCGAATCCGCCGAACGCGTTGTCGTCGTGCCCGATGTTGGTGGCCACCGAGATTCGCTTCCGCCGGTCGGTCTCGACGCCGGCAAAAAAACCGTGCGCGCTGGCGGAGGCCATCGACGGCCCGCCGCGCGTGGCGCGGTCGTCCTGCACACCGCGAAACAGGAACCCGTTCGCAAACACGGTCCAGTAGTTGCGAAACTGCACGTTGCCGAACATGTGCACGCCGTCGCCCTGAAGCTCGCGGGCGAAGTTCCACGTGTACCACTTGGCCACGGCGAGGAACCGCTCGCGTGAGAACCGGTTCGGCTTGGGATTGCGCCATTGATATGCGACGTGCATGCCTGAGCGATCGCTGCCGAAGTTGAAGCCCGCGTCGCTCGAATCGAACCCTGGAC
>JBOGIX010000698.1:0-6148 GCA_050744685.1 Vicinamibacterales bacterium
CTCGCATGAGCGCGAGGGCGTTGCTGCGCGTCACGGGTCCAGGCTTCATGACGTAGTCGAACCTGATGTCGCTGCCTTCGAACCAGTCCTCGAAATGCGCGTTGGCGGCCCGCGGCGCGAGCTCCTCGGCCACTGCCGTCAGCGCGAGGTCGTGCGTGGTGATCAGGCCGATCGCGCCACGCTCGAGCAGGCTGCCAAGCACACCCGCCGCGCCCGTCAGGCGATCGTGGGAATTGGTCCCGTGAAAGAGCTCGTCGAGGAGGAACAGCAGTGGGACCGGCCCCGCTGCGAGGTCGGCCAGCTCGCGAATCCGCGTGATCTCGGCGTAGAACCGCGAACGGCCTTCGAGAAGCGAGTCCTGGATGCGCAGCGTTGCGCCGATTGCCAGTGGAGAGATGCGCAGCGATCGGGACCGCACCGGCGCGCCGGCGAGCGCGAGGACCGCGGTGTGGCCGACGGTCCGCAGCAGCGTGCTCTTGCCGGACATGTTGGAGCCGCTCACGACGAGGAGCTGCAGTCCCTCGTCCAGCCGGACGTCGTTCCGGACCATCCTCGATGCCGGGATCAATGGATGGCCGAGTTGAAGTCCACGGAAGATCGCTGCAGGATTCCCCGCGGCATTATCAGACGCGATCTCGGGAAAGGGATCCTCGAAGTGCTCGTAACGGTAAGCGCCCAGAGAAGTGAGCGCTTCGAACTCCGCGATCGTGGCAATCCATCGCCTCACCTGCGGGCCGTGACCTGTCCGCCAGCGGTGCACGGCAATGGCGGCCGCGGGACGCACGAGTTGCAGGAGCGCCGAGAGTCCGAGGGCCAGCTCGAGCTGGCCGGCCAGGAATATCGCCAGCACCACGAGCAGCGCGTGCTTCGCGGCGTCGTACGTTTCGGCCAGGCGATGAAGGCTGCGGATGGCGACAGAGGCCGGCATCCGATCGATTCCCAGGCTGCTCGACAGCCCCTGAAGCTTGCCGCACTGGAAGCGCTCGCCCTCGAGGCGATGCAGGATCGCGGCGAGAACGTCGAGCTCCTTCACGCGGTGGGTCAGCGGATCGGCAACGAAGTCGGCCGTCGCTTCCGGATCCCGCACCGACACGATGGTGTTGATCCGGGCGCGAAGGCTCCGGAACACCGCGGCCTCGAGCACGACCACCCCAGCGACCGGCCACCACATGGACGTGCTCGCCACGTAGATGGTGGCGGCGATGACAGCGAGAGTGGCTGCCCACGTCGCAATCACCAGGGCGCGCACGGGCGGCAGCGGCGTCTCAGCCCATACGAGGAGGCGATCCGTCCGCACGCTCTCGCGGACGCCGGTTCCGGCGATTTCCAGCTGTTCGCGCAGGTCCAGGGCGGGCGCGAGCTCGTCCACCGCTTCCTGCCGTGCCCTGATCTCAGAGGCAGCGGCAGGGGCCGTCAGCCAGCCGGCAAGCATCGCTTCGCCGTCGCGCGTGCGTGCGAGCGAGAGCAGCTCGAAGAGCGATCCCCGGCCGAACAGATCGAGGTCGTTGGCATAGATGTGGTGGTCGTCACGGAACCGGTCGCCCGGCTCGCCGGTGCCCGGCCAGCGATCTTCGAGCCGCGCCAGGCCGCGTTCGTAGAACGCGAGGCCACGCTGCGCCGCGTCCCGGGCACGCAGCACACGATCGTGCCGGTGCGCGAGCCAGGCGAACGCGGCGGCCGGCACGACGAGCGAGACGGCGCTGAGCCCCGTGCGCCAGACAAGAATGCCGAACAGGACGGCGACCGCGAACGTCGCCAGGCGCGCGTACGCGAAGCGCGCGTCGGACTCGGACAGCGCATCGCTGGTGGCGCGGCGCGCGTTCAAGCGGGACGCGTATTCGGCTGCAGCAGCGTTCGGTTCGGACGTCAAGGTTCGAGGCGGGTGCGCTGCGCCGGGAGTTGCGTGTGAGCCTGCATGCGCGCATCTTACCCTGTCGCGCGCGGACGCCCGAAGCCGGAAGCTGGAAGCCGGAAGCTGGAAGCTGGAAGCTGGAAGCTGGATCTAACCGGTAGCGTTGACGGTATCGTAGTGCGATGATGCGCACCTGGTCCGGGATGCTCGGGCTGCTGGTTCTGTGGCTCGCAGTCGCACGACCCTGGCCCGCGCCGGATCTGGTGATCACTCCGAAGATGCACCATCTGCGCTCCGGCGCCGAGCGCGAATGGGCCGAGTTCCCTGCCGGGAGCGAAGGCGCCGCGCTCGTCATCGCATTCGACGCGAGGCGGAATGCCGCCCCGCAGACGTTGCGGCTGCGTCACCGTGATGTGAAGCAGTCCTGGCTCGTGCTCCTGAACGGCCGCGAGATCGCGCGGCTGCCCCCGGATGAAGCCGACATGCGCACGTACTGGACCGTGCCGCCCGGCACGCTCGAGGATGGCAGGAACGAGCTGCGTGTTCACACGACCGCGCGGCCGTCCGACGATGTGCTGATCGGTGAGGCGACGCTGGTCGACCGCTCGAGAGCAGAGGTGCTGTCAGAGGCAACCGTCGAAGTGTCAGTGCGTGAGGCGCGCGATCCGGCGCGCCGCGAGAGGCCTGAATCGCGCGCGCAGGCCGGCCCTGGCATCCCGAGCCGTATCACGATCGTCGACAAGAACGGCACGCTGGCGTCGACCGGCGACTTGTCCGGACCGCAGTACGCCATGAGGCCGGGAGTGGTGTACACGTCGAACGGCTCAGCGCGACTGACGTTGCCCGCCGGGCGATATGTCATCCATGCGGGCCGCGGCTTCGAGTACGGCATCGCGAGCGTCGAGGTCGATCTCGCGCGCGGCTCGACCACGTCGCGGCAGCTGACCATTCGCCGCGAGGTCGATACGGCGGGCTGGGCCGCGATGGACACCCACGTGCACACCGGCACGTTCGCCCGGCATGGGGATGCGAGCATCGAGGAGCGAATGCTGACCATGGCGGGCGAAGGCGTCGAACTTCCCGTGTCCACGGAGCACGATCAGCGCGTGCCGTTTGGCGCTCATGCGCGCGCCGCGCGCCTGACCGATCACTTCACGCCGCTCCTCGGCAGCGAGGTCACCACGCCTTCACGTGGACACTTCAACGTCTTTCCGCTGTCGGCCGACGGCGCGGCCATCGATCGGCGCGCGCCGGACTGGGCGCGGCTGCGCGAGGCGATCGCGCGGGCCGCGATGAACTCGGTGATCGTGCTCAATCACGGCCGCGACGTGCACGGCGGTTTTCGTCCGCTCGATCCGGCACGCCACATCGGCGTCGCGGGTGAAGATCTCGAAGGCTCGCCGTTGCCGGCCAATGCGATGGAGATCGTCAACTCGGGTGCGGTGATGACCGATCCCCTGCAGCTGCCGCGTGACTGGATGGGCATGCTCAATCGCGGCATCGTCCTCTCACCTATCGGGGCCAGCGACTCTCACGACGTCTCACGCTACATCGTCGGACAGGGACGCACGTATGTGCGATGCAACGACGCCCGTCCGGGTGCCATCGATGTGGCGAGTGCGGTCGAGAACGTGCGGCGTGGACATGTCATGGTCAGCTACGGGTTGCTGACGGAGATCGAGGTGAATGGACGAGGACCGGGCGACGTGGCCCAGCCGGGAAACACCGTCGACGTGAGGATCCGCGTACAGGGCCCGGATTGGACTCGCGCGCAGCGGGTCGCGCTCTACGTCAACGGCACAAACGTTCGCGAGGAGCCGATCGGCGATGGCGCGGCGGCGGGCGTCAAATGGGAAGGGACGTGGCGCCTGCCCAGGCCGCCTCACGACGTGCACCTCGTGGCGATCGCGATCGGGCCAGGCGTGATCGCGCCGTATTGGCCAACGGCGAAGCCGTATCAGCCAACCTCGATCCAGTTCACTCCCCACGTGCTCGGCGTCAGCGGCGCGGTGTTCCTGGACGCGGATGGAAGTGGAGGGTTCGAAAGCGCCTTCGACTACGCGCGGCGCGAAGTGTCGGCCGGCGGCGACATGACGTCACTGCTCACGAGGCTGGGTGGCTACGACCGGGCGATCGCGATCCAGGCAGCCAGTCTCCTGCGGGCGCAAGATCCCGGCGGCTTCGAGGGCAGGATCCGCTCGATGCTCGATGAAGTCGCGGCGTCGTCCGAAGTAGAGAAGGGCCTCAGCGCGTACCTGGACGCGTGGAGGGAGAGCGGCGCACGCACCGATCGCCGCTGAGCGCATGATGTCGTGCGCCGGCCGAGTCCCGCTGCAGCGCACCGACTCGACCGCTGCCGGGCGTCATTGCCCGGCCGGCGGCGAACCTGAACCGCGCGCATTGCTTGACACGCCCGTCCCGCCGTGATTAAAGCGTCCTGACTCCGGGCGCCGTCAGACGTCGTCAGGCCCTTCCTCCGTCGGTGCCCGCCGATCACGTGCCTCTCGTCCGCGACGCTTCGTCTTCCAAGGAGGATGACCGTGAGCGAGCCCAAGACCCGCGCGGGTGATCCCTGGCGTCAACTGATCCTGCACTCGTGGTTGGCCTTCGTGGTGGCCTGCGCAGCGATGCTGCCTGCCGCCGTTCAGGCACAAGCGATCTACGGAACCCTGACCGGGACCATCGCCGATGCGTCGGGCGCTGGCGTGCCCGGCGCCACGGTGACCATCAAGAACGAGGACACGGGGCTCGAATTGTCGGGCGTCACCGACGGGACGGGCGTCTACACCATTCGCAACATCACCGGCGGCACCTATACACTCCGCGCGGCGCTGCAGGGTTTCAAGGAGTTCGTCCAGACCGGGATTCCCGTCACTGCCGGCGGCATCGTCCGCATCAACGGGCGGCTGGAGATCGGCGCGTTGACCGAGACGGTGACGGTCAGCACGGAAGCCGTGCTGCTGAAGACCGACAAGGCCGACGTCAGCGTCGACCTCCGGCCGGAGGACGTCGTCAACCTGCCGCTGAACCAGTATCGGAACTATCAGTATCTGCTGAACCTGGTGCCGGGCGCGACGCCGCCGCAGTTCCAGAACGCGCAGACCGATACCCCGGGCCGGGCGCTGACCACCAACATCAACGGCACGAACCGCAACAACAACGTGACGCGCATCGACGGCGCGGCGAGCATCAACGTCTGGCTGCCGCACCACGCCGGCTACATCGCCCCGGTCGAGACGATCGAGAACGTCAACATCTCGACCAACAGCTTCGACGCCGCGCAGGGCCTGACGGGGGGCGCCGCCACCGCGGTCGTGACCAAGTCGGGCACCAACACCTTCAAGGGATCGGGGTTCTATTTCCGCCAGCAGGACGAGCTCAACGCCCGGCGCGGGTACTTCGATCCCGAGAAGGTCGACGCCAGCACCGCGATCATGGGCGGCACGGTGGGCGGTCCCATCCGCCGCGACCGTCTGTTCTACTTCGGATCCTGGGAAAGGAATGCCGAGCGCCAGGGCATCTTCAACACCTATACCGTGCCGACCGCACGGATGCGCAACGGCGATTTCGGCGAAGTGCTTGCGCTGAACCCGATCTTCCGCATTTACGATCCCGCCACCGGGACGCCCAGCGGCGCGGGCAGGGCGATCTTCGAGAACGCCGTCATCCCGGCAAATCGGATCAGCGACGTGGCGAAGCGCATCCAGGCGCTCTACCCGGCGCCGAACAATCCGGGCACCAACAACGGACTGCAGAACAACCTTTTCCTCCCGCGAAACCCCAAAGCCGACCGCGACAACTACGACGTCAAGGTGAACTGGAACCGCACGTCGGCGCACCAGATCTGGGGCAAATTCTCGATGATGGAAGCGTCGGTCTTCGATCTGTTCTATCTGGGGCTCGACGGCGCAGGCGGCGGAGATACGCGCACCACGGTCTATACGATGGGGCAGACCTGGACACTCAGTCCGACGTTGCTGCTCGACGGCAGCGTCGGAGCCAACGTGATGCAGCAGAGCATGACCGGGCCCGACTACGGGACGAACTTCGGCACCGACGTCTTCGGCATTCCCGGGCTGAACGCCTCGGGCGTCTCCGGTCCCGGCTCGAGCGACCTGCAGCGCTATAGCGGCATGCCGGTCATCAACACCGGTCTGTCGCTGCTCGGCAACGATGCCGGCTGGACCCCGGTCTGGCGCAAGGAAATCAGCTACACCGCCTCGGCCAACCTCACCAAGGTGCACGGCCGTCACGAGATTCGTACCGGCGTGGACTTCGTGCGGCTCACGCTGGATC
>JBOGIX010000699.1:0-2913 GCA_050744685.1 Vicinamibacterales bacterium
CGTACACGCTGTCGAAAGTCGAGGACTACGGGCAGGCGGGGAGCCGCGTCAACCGCGACGGGCCGTTCCAGCTCGTGAGCCAGAATGAGTTCCGAAGGTACAAGTCCGTCGCCGATCACGACCGGCGCCATCGTTTCTCGTTCGCAGGCACGTTCCACGTGCCGGCACCGACGACGACCAACGGGTTCGTGCGTGCATTGCTCGGCGGCTGGATGCTGGCGGGAATCGGCATCTTCGAATCCGGTCCGCCGATCAACATCGTCAATCGGGCGCCGTTTGCCGCAGAGTTCGACGCCGCGGGCCGGTTCGTCCGCTTCCTGCCGAACAGCGGCGATTACAACGCGGACGGCTTCAACTACGATTATCCGGACGCTCCCGCACAGGACTTCAGCGGATCGCACGAGCGCGACGATTACGTGAACGGTGTGTTCACCGAGTCCGACTTCCCCCGACCGGAACCCGGGCAGCTCGGCAACCTGCCCCGGTTCCGTTACCGCGGCCCGGGATTCGCGCAGGTCGATCTCGGGCTCATGAAGGAAATTGCTGTGGCGGGACTGGGATCGCAGGCCAGGCTGCAGCTTCGGGTCGACGCGTTCAATCTCTTCAACCGCGTCAACCTGGGGAACGTGGAAGGGAACCTCAACAGCGCGACGTTCGGCCGCTCCACGAGCGCGTTTCAGCCGCGCGTCGTGCAGTTTGGCGTGCGTCTGTCGTACTAGGTCGGAATTCACCGGAGTCGTAGGTGAATTCCGGGTAGCCGTCAGCTGTCAGCCTTCAGCTCTCAGCCACGACGGGTGGTTTCCGCCTCGAGGCGGAAGCCACAAGCGATTATTCACAGTCCTGAGAGCTGCGAGCTGAGACCACAGCCGTGAGACGAACGCGTCACGACGGATCGCATCGCACGCGCGCCGCCGCCCGTGCCTGGCGGGTGACCTTCGCCGGGCTCGTGTTCTCGCTCGTGTTCGCGGGCGTGCACGCCGCCCACGCGCAGGACGCGCCCGTGGCAAGCGTCGTCACGTCGTCTCAGCCAGGTACCAGCGAGTCGATTGCGCGGCTGCTCCGTTCGGGTGACGCCGAAGGCGCGCTGAAGCTGATCGACGAAGCGCTCGCGCAGTCGCCGGGCGACGTGCGGCTGTGGACGATGCGGGGTGTTGCCTGCGCTCAGATGAAGCGGACGGACGAGAGCCTTGCGGCGTATCGTAAAGCCCTCGCCCTGAAGCCCGACTATCTGCCCGCGCTCCAGGGAGCGGCGCAGATCGAGTACGGAACCGGCCACGCTGAAGCACGCCGAACGCTGGAGCGGATAGTCGGGATCGATGCGCAGAACGCCGTGGCCCATGCGATGCTCGGCGCGCTTGCCTACGACCGCCACGAGTGCAAGGCCGCGCTTGCGCACTTCGAGCGCGCCGACGCGTTGATTCGCGGCAATCCTCGAACGATGTGGCAGTCTGGCCACTGCCTGTTTCTCGAGGATCGCCCGGCCGAGGCCGCGGCGCGATTCGAACAGCTTCTTCCGGCGAGCGCCGACGACACACGAGCTGCCGTCATTTACAACCTGGCGCTCTCATGGCACGCCGCCGGGCAGCATCGGAAGGCCATCGCAACGCTGGCGCCCCTCGCCTCGCGGAACCCGCCCGAGCGCGACGTCGTCGCGCTGCTTGCCGACGTGTATGCCGCCAACCAGCAGGTGCAAGAGGCCATCGACACGCTCCGCCGCGGAACCACGATCTACCCGCGCGACGAGCAGTTCTACGTGTCGCTCGCCGCGTTGTGCCTGGAACACGACTCGTTCGATCTCGGACGCGAGGTGATCGCGATCGGCCTGCGCAACGTGTCGGCCCCGAAACAGCTGTACGCCGTACGCGGCATCCTCCGCGCGCAGCTGGGCGAGCTCGACGAGGCGCAGGCCGACTTCGAGCACGTGAGCCAGCTCGAGCCGCGACAATCGGGCGCTGTCGCCGGCCTCAGCCTCACGCTGCAGCAAACCGGCCGGACCGAGCAGTCCATCGCCATCCTGCGCGAGCAGGCGAAGGCACGCCCGAATGACGATGCGGTCAACGTGATGCTCGCGCAAGCGCTGATGCGCGGTGCTTTCGATGAACGGTCGGTGGCCGAAGCGAGAGCCGCGCTGACGAGGGCGATGCTCGCCGCTCCGCGCCGGGCCATCACACACACCGAGCTCGGAAAGCTGCATCTCAAGACCGGCGAGGTGGAGAAAGCCATCGAGCAGCTGCAGCTCGCCGTCGATCTCGATCCCTCCGACAAGACGCCGACCTATCACCTGCTCGTCGCGCTCCGGCGCGCGGGGCGCCACGACGAGGCGCGCACGCTGGCCACTCGCGTCCGCGAGCTGCTCGACGAGGAGAAGGCCTCGGAAATCGCCAGGAATCGTTTTCGCCTGGTGCGCGCCGAGCCCGGGGCCGCGCGCACGCGATGAACGCTGCCGCCCTGCGGTGAAGGCCTGTTGCCGTGCACGCCAGCGGGCACACCACCCGATCAGCAGTCTTGCAGATAAGATCAGGCAGAGGACGTCGGCGCCGTTGCCCTCTCGCACAACCGGCGATGGTGTTCAGAGTCAATAATGAACTGCGTAAATTGCGGCGCCCCCATGGAGTTGATGGGAGCCAGGCGATATTACTTCTGCCGGCACTGCGGATCGTTTCACTTCCCCGAACCCGTGGACGAAGGCGTGCGCGTGGCCGCGGGCGCACCTCACGGCGCGCCGTGCGCCATCTGCCGCAAGCCAATGACCCGCGCGTTGGTGGACGACGTGCACGAGGCGGAGTACTGCCGGAATTGCCGCGGCGTCCTCCTCCGCCGCCGCGACTTCGCCGCGATCGTGCAGCGGCGCCGCGCGTGGGCGTCCTCGCCGCCGGTGCCGCCCGAGCCGCTGGACCGGCGCGCGCTCGAGCG
>JBOGIX010000700.1:0-3697 GCA_050744685.1 Vicinamibacterales bacterium
CCCTGCCACGTGGCCGGCCTGCGGCCGGCCACCGCCGGACTTCTGTTCGTCGAGCTGAGAGCACGACGCACGCCCACAATGGGCGTTCTCCGTTCCCCTCCGTTGACTCCGTTGCTCCGTTCCATAGATTCGTGTCCTCGATAGCCTCCAACTCCTCCGCTTCAGTGCCTCGATAACCTCCAATCCGAGACAGCCTCCCGATTAGAAGGCCGGCCTCAAATCGAAGCCGACCGTCCACCCCGCGCCTCTCAAATCGAGCGCACGCACGGCGGCCATCTCGACGATCAGCCCTAACGCGTTGATGCGAACGCCGGCCCCCGCGCTGCGGACGAACCGGCCGTCCGCGCCCCCGGGGCCGAAGCGCTGCTCTCCTCCCCACCCTGCGCCGGCGTCGGCGAACACGAACAGATCCACCGGCAGCGGTCCGTAGCGCACGCGGGACGTCGACGCGAGCGTGCTCCACAGTGGCACCCGGAGCTCCAGCTTGGCCGCCACAACCCGGTTCGCCAGCAGCGAGTTCAGCGCCGGACAACCCGCGCTGCCGGCGGGGCACTCGGCGCGCGCAACCGCACGCGGGCCATATCCGCGCACCAGCGAGGGTGACCCCACATACGCATCGCGCAGGCGGAAGTCGCCGGCATCGCCGCCGTAGCGGCCCGAGTGCACGACGCGCAGCGCGATGGTATACGGGCGGACCGGCATCATGTAGCGGCGATAGTCCACCAGCACGCCGGCGTACGAGAGCCCCCCGGTGTGCCCGGTTGCCTGGAACCGATACCGGCTGCCAAGCATCGGGCCGGTGGCGCCGAAGATCGTCGTGTCCCTGACGAGCGCAATCCCGGCATCGGCGATCCCGACCGAAGGGGCCGACGGCAACGGCTCGGTCGCATGCTCGACGGTCATTCCAGTGACCGTGGACACGAGCTCGGTGCGCCGCTCGCGATCGAACGTGATCTGCCGGAAGCCGCCGCTGAACTCGACGCGCTGCGATCGCGACAGCGGATACGCGGCGAAGCCGCCAAGGCGGCGGTTGGTCCAGACGATCCGCTCGCGATCGCGGGTGACCAGGCGCTCGCGATCGGGCGTTGCCTGCACGCTGTTGGTGCGGAGCCGCAGCTCGGGGGTCTGCTCGAGCGACATGCCCCAGTTCCAGCGAGAGCGCCGATTGATATACAACGCGCCAAACGCCGATTCGTCGAAATGGCTGCTCAGATACGCCGTCGTCAGCAACTGCTGATCGCCCAGCAGATCACCAAAGAGCAGCGAGGCTCCCCCCGAGACGTAGCTGCCGAGCGGTCCGCCGCCGGCCGAAAAGTGCGGCGTGCCGATGGCCTCGAGCGACAGGCGCGGCCGGTAAGGCTCGCGCCTCGCGGGCACCATCGCAGGCAGCGGCAGATCGGGCACGGGCACCAGGTCGGCTTCAGCCGGCCGCGCATGCCCGGCATCCGCCGCGGCGAGCATGGCGGCGAGCGGGGCGCCGGCCAGAAGCTCCGGAGACGTGATGGTGTGCACTTCGTAGCCGCTGTTCCGGAACACGCTGAACGCCAGCGCGCCGGCCTTCGACGCCACCGAGAGCACCGGGCTGATGCGGGTGACACCACTGACCCCGGTTGTGACATCGGTCACCCGAAACAGCCGGCCAGTGGCGCGCTCGATTCGGTAGACGTTGCTCACACCGCCGGCATCGGCCACGAAGTACAGAGAGGCGCCGCTCGGACCCCAGGCGGGATCCAGCGCGCTCGCATCCGGTGGCGCCGGCACGAGCTGGATGGTGTCCCTCGCGTCCGAATCGTACGACGCCGGGTCGAGCAGCGCGATGCGATATTCACCAAATGCGAGCCGCGCCAGGTTGGTCGTGAAGCGATCGGTCGTGAACGCCAGCGTCCGCCCGTCCGGCGACCATGCCGGCTGAAGGTCGGCGTAGGCATCGTCGGTCAGCTGCCGCAGGCGGCCGCTGGCGAGATCGAGCAGGAACAGATCGCTGAGGCCGCCTTTCATTGCCGAGATCGCGAGCGTGCGGCCGTCGGGGGACCAGGTCGGACTGTAGACCTCGTCCAGTTCCGGCAGCGGCAGCTCGCGGCCGTCCGTCTCGCGATCGATGCCGATCACGAGCACGGTCGGGCGGCCGCGTTTGATTGTCGCCAGCGCGAATCGTGAGCCACTCGAATCCCATGCCCCCGCTGAATGCAGGTACTGCAGGCTTTCGAACTCCGCGTTCGCGGCCGTGGTCAGGAGCTTCCGGATCACACGCCCGGAGACGGCGTCGGCGAGGAAGAGATCGATCGAGAACTGATCGCGCTCCGACAGAAAGACGATGCGCCGGCCGTCGGGACTCAGGGAGGCGGCGAGATTCAATCGCCCGCCGCCGGCGCGACTGGAGATCAGCGGCTCTCTCGCCGCCGCCGGCGGCGCGACGGCCGCATGCCTGGCGCGAAGCGCCGCATGCCATGCCTCGGACAATTCATCGAGCGACCGGCCGGTGATCTCTTTCATGCGACGGCGCACGTCGCGCCGCGCGCGCAGCGCACGGCCGGGAAGATCCGCGCCGAACTCGCCGGCGAGGTACGACCACACCGCAGCGCCCCATCGGTACGGAAAGTACCGCGACGATCCCAGGTCCTCGATCGCCGGCAGCTTGCCGGAGGCGACGGCATCGCGCATCCACATCGCCGTCTGCGCGTCGGCATCGCCAAGTGTCAGGTATTCGGCCATCCCCTCCACGAACCACAGCGGCAGCCCGAGCGGGCTGCCATGGGCATCGGCCATGTCGAACTGGAACGCGTGGACGATCTCGTGACCGAGCACGTGGTCCGACTCTTTCAGGCTCTTCGCGACCGGCAGGACGATCCGGCGCTTGCGCGACTCGGTGAACCCGCCGGTGCTCTCGTCGATCAGGCCGCGATAGATGTTGGTCTGCTCGAAGCGGCGATGGCTGCCATAGAGCACGATCGGCTGGCGGCCGCGCAGCTCGTGGTCGAACGCCTTGGTCAGCTTCGCGTGCCAGCGTTCGGCTAGCCGGCTGGCGATCACCGCGGCCTCGGCGTCCTCGATCGAGTAGTAGATGTCGAAGTGCGTGGTCGCGAGCACGCGGATCGTGTCGCGGTCGTACTGGACCTTGTTGCGGCCGAAGTACTGCGCGCCGGCGTTCGCCGACAAGCAAAGCAGCAGCGCGGCTGAGCCCGTCAGCCGTATCCAGAAGGCTCGTCCCATGGGCACCTCGGGTGGGTGGGGCGAGCTTATATCAAGTAAGGAAGGAAGAAGTAAGGAACTGGGGAACTGGGGAAGGTTAGCGACTGGGAAGTCGCGCGCGACCTTGTAAAGGCTTCACCGCCTCGGCCGTCTTCAGCCCCGGAACCTCGGCGCCTCTCAGCGCGAGCTGCCCCTGTCGTGCGTAGTCGATCGATTCGGCCAGGATGCGTTCCGCTTCCTGGGGCGCATGGAATCCGGTTGAGTTCTCCGCCTCGACGAAGTCGAGCATGAACTGGGCGCGGCGGTGGAGCTTGCGGGGCACGTCCAGCTCGGCGTCGGTCTTGCCGGCCGCACGCGCCGCCTTGATGTCAGTGATCAGCGCGACCACTGCCTCCATCGACCGGTTGCGCAGCCCGAACACGCGCTCCTGAATCGTTTCGACGCGCGCCTTCAGCTCCGATTCCGGCCACTTGTGGCAGGTCTGGCACGCGTTGTTCAGGTTCAACAC
>JBOGIX010000701.1:0-4277 GCA_050744685.1 Vicinamibacterales bacterium
GACCGCGGGCTCCCGGGTTCGACGGGCCGCGCCGCTGACGACCCGGTCCCGGAACCGGCCGCAGCGATCGGCGAGGAACGAACCGGCCAGATCGTGGCCGCCATGGCGGCGGTGCGCGCGCAAGGGGGACGGCCGGGACTGCTTCTCTCGCTCGCCCAGGCTGCGGCGCCGCCCGCCGGCGCGCTCGCCCAGGCACATCGGATCCTGGTCGACCTGCCCGGCCTCGTGCCTCTGGACGACGACCTGGTCTTCCAGATCAGGACGCGGCTGACCGAGCTTCGTGCCGCGAAGCCCGATGTCGTGCTCGGAGTACAGGCGCCCCGCGAGATGACCAGCGCACTGCTGGCCCAGGATCTGGGTCCCTATGTCGATTTCGTCGCCGTGCCGGCCGACCGTGCGCCGTATCCGGCCGATCGTCTGGGCACGCGTGTATCGGCGCTCTCTGCGCCCGTCGAACGTGCGCTCTCGACGCCGACTGCCGAGCGCTGGCTGGTGGATCTTCCGGAAGACGCGCTCGATGCCCGGAACGCCCTCGCTGACGTCGCGCGCGCGGCGCCCCTGCTCGGTCGGGGACTCATCCCCGGCGGGACTACGGACGTGCAGTGCGGATCCAGGCGGGCCGGGACCTTTCTCGATCCCGAGTCGCTCGAGACCGTCGCGGTCGCGCGATCGTGCGGGGAAGACGCAGTCGCGATCTCGCCGGCGAGACCTGGTGTCGAGCGCGTCACGCTTTCGACCGGCGATGCGATCGTCCGGGTCCCGGCGGCCGAAGGGCGGTATGCCGAGGGCGTGCAGGTCGTCGGCGCGCGGCAGCTCAGCGTCCGCGAGATCGTGGCGCGGCATCAGGCCGCGGTTGCGCGGCAGCGGCGCATGGTGCGCGAGCTGATCTCGGCCGGGACGATGACGTTGACGTTCGAGGCCCCGGGATTCCCCGCGCCGATCGCCATTACCTCGCACGCGGTGATCTACGCAGCGCCGGACCGGACGGAGATCGAGCAGCGCGACGTGCGCGTGAACGGTATCGCCTTCGCCGCCAACGGGATCCCTCGGCTTCCGCTGCTCGAGCCGGAGCGCGTGGCGTCGCCCCCCCTCACAATCACCCTCGGCGAGGTCTATCGCTACACCCTGGAAGGTGACGAGTCGGTCGACGGCATCCGCTGCTACGTCGTCGCCTTCGAGCCGAACGATCGATCGCGTTCCCTCTTCGAGGGACGTGCGTGGATCGCGACCGACACCTTCGCGATGGTGAAGGTCTCGGCCGTGCAGACGGGGCTGCGCGGGCCAATCGTCTCGTCGCACCAGGTCGACGTGTTCGCGCGCCAGGGGGAGTCGTGGCTGTTGCGGCGCTCCGAGGTCCGGCAGATCTATGAAGGGGCGGGGCACCGTACGCCGATTCACCGCGTGCTGGCCCTCGAGCGCCACGAGATCAACCCTGCCGACTTCGTCGCGCGCCGGGCGGCGGCGTATGCGTCGCCGTCCATCATGCTGCGGGACACGGCCGAAGGATTTCGATATCTTCGCCGCGATCCCACGAGCGAGGGCTCGCCGGAACGCGAGCCCGTCGTCACCGGGCGCGCCAATCGCGTGCGTACCCTCGCCATGGGCGTCATCATCGACCCGAACATCAGCACGCCGCTGCCGTTTGCAGGGCTGAGTTACGTCGACTTCGATCTGTTCGGTACCGGTACTCAACTGAACGGGTTCTTCGGTGGCACGTACGGCCAGTTGGCGGTGTCGGTCCCGTCGATCGGCGGCACGCGGTGGCAGCTCGCCGGCCGCGCCTTCGGGATCGCCTCGTCGTACAACGATCGGGCGTTCGTGGAGGGTCGCGAGATCTACGGCGCGAACATCTCGCAGCGCCCGGCGCATGCCTCGGTGTGGCTGCTTCGGCCGCTGACGCCGCAGTTCACGGCTCGCGCCGGGTACGACTTCGACTACACGCACTATGGCGCCGCCGACTCGACCTCGGCGACATTTGTCGTGCCCGCGTCGCAGGCGGCTCATGCGCTGCGGCTCGCGCTCGAGGGCCAGGCATCCGGCTGGACGGCCTCACTGTGGTGGGCGGGCGCGCGACGCGCCGGCTGGAGGCCGTGGGGCGAGCAGGGTCCGCAGGCCGACGGCGTGGTCGTCGAGCGACACCAGCCGGGTGAGGGGGAGTTCCAACGCGTTGGCGCGACGGTCGCCCGCTCGTTCGTGGCCTCGCCGCGGCTCGTCGGCAAGGTCGAGGCGGCGTGGATGAGCGGCCGCGACCTGGATCGGTTCAGCCGCTATACGTTCGGCAGCTTCGACAACCGCCTGCGCGGGTACCCCTCGGCGCTGATCCGCTACGACCGCGGCGCGGTCGTGCGAGGCACGGCGGCCTGGGCCGCCGCTCGTCTGTTGCGCATTGACGGATTCCTCGATACGGCGTACGTTCACGATCCTGGATTCGGCGCCCGCGCGAAGAGCTATACCGGCGTCGGCGCCGCCGTCGAACTGCCGGCGCCCTTTGGGACGCTGGTGGCCGTCGAGTGGGGATACGGGTTCCAGGGCATCAACGCCGATGGCCAACGCGGCACGCACGTCATTCGCATCAGCGGATATAAGATGTTCTGAACCTGGCGGCGCATCGGTCGAGCACGAGATCCCGGGAGGCATCCGGTGAAACCCACAGCGCTCTCCGTTTTTCTTGCCCTCACTGCCACAACGACGATCGTGTCCGCCCAGCAGCCGATCCGCGTGGGCGTCGATCTGGTGCATTTCGGCGTCTCGGTCAGCGATCGTCAGGGGGCGCCCATCCGAGGGCTGACCTTGGACGACTTCGAGGTGCTCGAGCGGGGCAAGCCGCAGCGCGTCAAGTTCTTCGCGCACGGGGATACGGCGCTCGCGCCGCCGCTGCACCTGGGCTTCCTGCTCGACGCGAGCGGCAGCATGGAGCAGGACATCCGCGACGTGCGCACGGCGGCGATCAAGTTCCTGAACCAGAACGAGCACGCCCGGGACGTGACGCTCGTCGATTTCGACACCGAGGTCCGCGTCGCCCGGTATGGCGCCGACGATTTCCCCCGGCTCATCGAGCGCATCCGCATGCGGAAGCCGGGCGGCTACACGGCGTTCTACGACGCGCTCGGCGTCTACCTGCACGGCGCGTCGTCGCAGGATGGCCAGAAGATCCTCGTCGTGTACACCGATGGCGGAGATACGCGCAGCACCATCCACGCCGGGGACGTCGCCGACCTGCTGAAAGCGTCGGACGTCACGCTCTATGCGCTGGGTTACCTTCAGCACCAGTCGAGTTCCGGCCGCACGAGCGCGCAGATGGAGCTGCAGCGTTTCGCGGGCATGACCGGCGGCCAGGCGTTCTTTCCCACCTCGATCAAGGAGCTCGACGCGCTCTACGAGAAGATCCTGACCGAGATCTCCGCGCGCTACACGCTCGGCTACACCTCCAGCGACGAGCAGCGGGACGGCGCGTGGCGCGAGGTGGAGATCAAGGTGAAGAAGCCCGGGTTGAAGGGGGTGAAGATCCGCACCCGTCCCGGCTACTACGCGCCGGGGATTCCCGATTCGTCATCTTCCCGTTAGAGGTCTGACCCCTCGGAACTTGTCGCCTGGACTCGAGGTTCTCCGGTCAAGACCGTCGCCGCGTCACCGGGGCGTCATCGAGCTTGTGCCTGGCGAGGCGGAGCCTCGCTGGTGTCCTGCCGCGAATCGCGCCGCCGGGGGGCACTCCGCTGACGGTCGCGCCGTGGTACGATGACTGATCGGCGTCCTCACCACGGCCTCTCCGTGCCGTGTGGCGGGGCTGTCCCGTTGCACACATGTCATCCAAGTACGACCAGTTCAGGCTGGTTACCGATTTCGAGTTGCGCGGCGATCAGGCCCACGCCATCGATGAGCTGGTCGAAGGCTTGAACCGCGGCGACAAGTCGCAGGTCCTGCTCGGCGTCACCGGTTCGGGCAAGACGTTCACCATGGCGCAGTGCATCGCGCGGGTGAACCGGCCCACGCTGGTGATGGCGCACAACAAGACGCTCGCGGCACAGCTCTGCTCGGAGCTGAAGGAGTTCTTCCCGGAGAACTCGGTCGAATACTTCGTGAGCTACTACGACTACTACCAGCCGGAGGCGTACATCCCGCGGACGGACACGTACATCGCCAAAGATGCGGACATCAACGAAGAGATCGACAAACTGCGCCACGCGGCCACGCGGGCACTGTTTACGCGGCGAGACGTGATCATCGTGGCGAGCGTGAGCTGCATCTACGGCCTGGGCGAGCCGGAACAGTACCAGGAG